>QBLP01000091.1 GCA_003070825.1 Halanaerobium sp.
TCCTAATCCCAATTATAAGGAGTTTTTCTAATTTAAGCAAGTATTTTCGCTAAAAATCGAACTTGACTTTTCTTAAATATTTTTATGCAATGCTAGTGAGTTAATTGGACTAAAGAAATGATTATTTATCTTTTTAATAGTTAGAAAATTATAACATACATTTTTTAATTTTAATTACATTAAAAAAAGGAAATGATAAACAACTAAAGAATTATATAAATATAAATGATTCTTTCTAATTTGACCCTGATAGAGTTAAATAATGGTCTCTTAAAACTGCATTATTTTAATTCAGTTAAAGTTTTAATACTTTTTGAAAGGGTGATCTAAATGGACTTTCAAATTGACGGAATTAGACTGGAGCTGATTCAGGGAGATATAGCAGCCCAAAAGGATATTAAGGCTGTGGTTAATGCGGCAAATGCTGAGCTTAAAACTGGTGGCGGAGTTGCCGGAGCAATCCACAGGGCCGCCGGGCCCGAACTCGAAAAAGCCTGTCGTCCCCTGGCACCAATTAAACCCGGTGAGGCGGTGATTACTAAAGCCTTTAAACTGCCCAATCAATATGTAATCCACACCCTGGGACCTGTTTGCGGCAAAGATCAGCCCGAGGCAGCCCTTTTAGAAAAAAGCTATCAAAATTCTTTAAAACTGGCAGAAGAATATGGGATTAAAAGCATTGCCTTCCCGGCGATTTCGACCGGAGCCTTCGGTTACCCAATTAAGGAGGCAGCAGAAATAAGCCTGCTTGCAGTAAATAAATTAACTTCTGATTTAGAAAGTGTTAAAAAAATTAGATTTGTTCTCTACAGCAGCAGTGATCTTGAAGTTTATCAAAATCAGGCTCAAAAAATTTTTCAAAAATAACTAAGCTTTTGCTGAAGAGCAGTCTGCACCAATCGAGAAGGAGGAAGCTATGCTGAATATAAATATACCAGGATGTAAAAATTTAAAAGTAGAAAAAATTGTTTTTGATCTTAATGGAACTTTGGCCTGTGATGGAGAATTAATTGCCGGGGTAAAAGAGGGTATTAATCGGCTGGCTGAGGAATTTGAGCTCTATGTTTTAACTGCTGATACACTCGGGAATGCGGAAAATCTGCTTAAAGATTTAAATGTCGAGCTGGTAATTATTGAAGGTAATGACGGCAGTAAATTTAAGGCTGATTTTGTAGAAAAACTTGGCAGAAAGCGGGTAATTGCAGTCGGAAACGGAAATAATGATGCCCAGATGCTGAAAAATGCTGAGCTTGGGATTGCTGTTATTGGACCGGAGGGAACTGCCCGCGGTGCGCTGATGGGAGCAGAATTAATCAGCCGAGAAATTAATGATGTTTTTGATTTAATTTCGAATCCAGAGCGCATCAGGGCAACTTTGAGAAAATAATTTTATTTGAGGTTTTAAAAGGAGGTGCATTGTGTCAAAGCTAATAGATTTAAGTTATGAAATTTACAATGGGATGCCTGTTTATCCGGGAGATATTGAAGTTGAGCTGGTCAATGACAAAAAAATTGCACGTGATGGCTACTGCAATCATAATTTAAAGATTGGGATGCACACCGGGACTCATCTTGATTTGCCGGCCCACATGCTGGAAGATGTCCGCAATGCTGCTGATATTAACCTTAACTCTATTTCCGGTCGGGCTAAATTAATCTATGCAGTGGGAAAAGAAGTTATTGCTTTTAAGGAAAGATATAAGTCTGAGATCGAAAAAAATGACATTGTTATTATTTACACCGGTATGGCAGAAGAGTACGGCAGCAAAAAATATTACAGCAAGCATCCTGTAATTTCGGAAGAATTTGCCGATTTTTTAATTGAAAAAGAAATCAAAGTGCTGGGATTTGATATGCCTTCACCTGATTACAGTCCTTTTAAAATTCATCAAAAACTATTTGAAAATGATATTTTTATTTTAGAAAATCTCTGCAATTTAGAAAAGCTGCTGGGCTTAAGTTCATTTAAGATTTTGGTATTTCCACTTAAAGTCAGAGCTGAAGCGGCTCCCTGCCGAGTGGCAGCCGAAATTTGATTTGACAGGTATCATACAATCTGCTAAACTAATAAGCGTAGTTTTAAAAATTTAAATATCTAGATTATATGACTGGCGGATAAATATGGGTTTAACCATAGGGGAATATAATCTTTAGTAAATCGCCCGCCTGGATATTGAGTAAATTCTTTATCCGGGGGGCGATTTTTTTGTTTAACTGCAGATTTTAGTCTTTAAGCAAGCTATTGTAATCTAATTTACAATTAGAGCCGAATAACAAAACATAGTAAAGCACTCAAGATTTGACGATGGTAATTTTTTCTGCTAGTATAGAAGATGAAATTCAGCTTAAAAGATTAAATATAATTTAATAATGACTATACAGATGCTTACTCACAAATCTTTTAAGCAGCCAATAAGATTATAAGACTAAAAGAGGAGGATTTTTAATGGAGTTTGATACTTTAAAATTAACAGGTCAGAGATGGGAAGAGGAGATTGATGTAAGAGATTTTGTTCAGCAAAATTATACTCCCTATACCGGTGGGGCTGATTTCTTAGCAGGTCCAACCAAAAGAACTGAAGATCTCTGGCGGCAGAGTTCCGAACTTTTAAAAAAAGAAAGAGAAAATGATGGTGTACTTGCCATTGATACAGAAACAGTTGCAGATATCAACGCCTATGATGCCGGTTATATTGACCGGGAGCAGGAAATAATAGTTGGACTGCAGACTGATCAACCTTTAAAGAGAACCTTAAATACCTATGGAGGAATCAGAATGGCCCGTCAGGCAGCAGAAGCCTACGGCGAAAAAGTTGATCCCGAAATAGATGAGATTTTTACTAAATATAGAAAAACCCACAACGATGGAGTCTATGATGCCTACACTCCAGAAATTAGAGAAATCAGACGCTCGGGTGTAATTACCGGCCTACCTGATGCTTACGGACGCGGCAGAATTATTGGTGATTACAGAAGAGTAGCACTTTATGGTGTGGATAGACTAATTGAAGCTAAAAGAGAAGACAAGGCCAATTTAAAGAGCCCGATGACAGAAGAGACAATTCGCCTCAGAGAAGAGGTCAGTGATCAGATAAAAGCCCTTAAAAAATTAAAGGGGCTCGGAGAAACTTATGGCTGTGACCTTTCACGTCCAGCAAAAAATGCAGAAGAGGCAGTTCAGTGGACCTATCTTGCCTATCTGGCTGCAATTCAGGAAAATAACGGAGCAGCAATGTCCTTTGGCCGGGTGGCAGAATTCTTTGATATCTATTTTGAAAGAGACTTAGAAGCAGGACTGCTGAGTGAAAAAGAAGCTCAGGAAATTATCGATGATTTTGTAATCAAACTGAGGTTGGCCCGCCAGCTGAGAACTCCAGCCTACAACGAGCTCTTCAGTGGAGATCCACTCTGGGTAACAATTGTACTCGGTGGAATCGGAATTGACACCAGACCTCTGGTAACCAAAACCAGCTATAGAATTTTAAATACCTTGTATAACCTCGGCCCGGCTCCGGAGCCCAACCTGACTGTTCTCTGGTCAGAAAAACTGCCGGAAAGCTTTAAAAACTACTGCACCAAGGTTTCTAAAGATACAAGCTCCCTGCAGTATGAAAATGACGATTTGATGCGCCGCAACTTTTCTGATGATTATGGAATCGCCTGCTGTGTATCTGCAATGACTCCGGGTAAGGATATTCAGTATTTTGGTGCCCGCTGCAACCTGCCTAAAACCTTACTTTATTCTCTAAATGGAGGTAAGGATGAGAAAATAGGTGCCCAGGTGGGGCCCGAATTTAAGCCCTATGAGGGAGATGTTTTAGAATACGACCAGGTGATGGAAAATTTTGATCGCTTCCTTGACTGGTTGAGTGAAAAATATGTAGATGCTTTAAATATTATTCACTTTATGCATGATAAATATGCCTATGAGGCAGTTCAGATGGCTCTACATGATACGAAAGTGCAACGGATTATGGGCTTTGGCGTAGCAGGACTTTCTATTATTGCCGACTCCTTAAGTGCTATTAAATATGCCGAAGTTAGACCGATTAGAAATGAAGAAGGAATGATCATTGATTTTGAAATTGAGGGAGACTTCCCTAAATACGGTAATGATGATGACCGGGTTGATGAGCTGGCAGTAGAAGTACCGGGATGCAGTTCATTCCATGTCAGTTCTGACTATTACCTCAAATGTAGTTTACGGTAAAAAGACAGGAGCGACTCCGGATGGCAGAGAAGCAGGAGAAGCCTTTGCTCCAGGAGCCAATCCCATGCACGGCAGAGATACTTCAGGTGCATTAGCCTCTCTTAATTCTGTGGCTAAAATACCTTATGAGTACTGCCAGGATGGTATTTCCAATACCTTCTCCATTGTGCCGAAAGCATTAGGTAAATCTGAGTCAGCACAGGTTAATAACCTGACTTCAATTCTGGACGGCTACTTTGGTCAGGGAGCACACCACCTAAATGTCAATGTACTAAAGCGGGAAACCCTGCTTGATGCAGTGGAACATCCGGAAGAATATCCGCAACTGACAATCAGAGTTTCCGGTTATGCGGTTAACTTTATTAAGCTGACTCCAGAACAGCAGCAGGAAGTAATTGCGAGAACTTTCCATAAAAGTATTTAATTGTGCAGTAATTCACTTGAACCAGGTCCAAAATATTGATTTTGGACCTGGTTCAAATAAACAAATAAACAAAAGGAGGTTACAATGGCTGAAGGATATATACATTCAACTGAAAGTATGGGCACTGTTGATGGACCGGGAATCCGCTTTGTTGTTTTTACTCAGGGCTGTCCCCTGCGCTGTCAGTACTGCCACAATCCCGACACCTGGAAGTTAAAAGAAGGGAAAAAGGTTTCTACTGACTCCCTGCTGGAGAAGATTGTTAAAATCAAACCCTATATCGAGCGCTCAGGTGGTGGTCTCACAATTTCCGGGGGTGAGCCGACAATGCAGCCGGAATTCACTCTTGATCTCTTAAAAAAGGCAAAAGCTGAAGGACTGCATACAGCCCTTGATACTTCTGGTTTTGTGGAGCCCGAAAAGTTTAAAAAATTTCTGCCCTATCTGGATCTGGTACTGCTGGATATCAAAACAATGGATGATCTGATCCACCAGGATCTAACCGGGGTCAGCAACCAAAAGACGCTTAAGTTGGTCGAGCTGCTGGAAAAAGAAAAACAGCCCTACTGGGTCAGACAGGTTATAGTTCCTGGAATTACTGATGATCTGGAGAAGATGAGGCAGTTTGCAGAATATCTCAAACCCAAAAAATACTTAGAAAAAATTGAGCTGCTGCCCTACCACGAGTTAGGAAAACACAAGTGGGAAAACTTAGGCCTGGAATATAAACTTGCAGCTGTCAAGCCACCTTCGGAAAAGAAAATGGCAGAACTAAATGCGGTTTTTAAAAATTATAAAATTAATATAGCCTGAGCTGGCTGAAACCAGATTTAAGCAGGTTTTTATTAATAATTCCCGTTTGAGATTATTCTCAAGCGGGCTTTTCTGTTTTTATGTCGAAATTTATGTTATAATTATCTAACAATAAATATTGTTTATTAAAATAAAGTTAATTAAACTAGGAGCTAAGGAAATATGTTAATTTTACAGGGATTTTACTGGAACTGTCTTGATGACTGGTGGGAAGAAATTTCGTCTATTGCAGATGAGATAGCAGTTAAGGGATTTGATACAGTCTGGCTGCCGCCTCCATCAAGAGGGATGAATGGAAAAAACTCAATGGGTTATGATATAAAAGAACATTATAATTTGAATTCTAAATTTGGCAATAAAAAGACTCTAAAAAAACTGATCAAGCGACTGCATCACAATGAGGTCAAGGTAATGGCGGATTTGGTTTTAGGCCACATGCTGGGTGGAGATAAAGAGTGGAACCCACACTTTGAGGAAAAAACTTTCACCAGATTTGCGGAAGCTGATTTCCCTAAAAATCATCAACATTTCTGCCATGAGTGTGGTGACTGCAGCAGCCGCAACAGCTTTGGAGAGACGATCTGTTATTACTCTGATGACGAATATATGAAAAATGAACTGATAAACTGGGCCAGCTGGCTGAAAAATGAGATAGGTTTTGACAGCTTCAGACTGGATAACCTCAAGGATATGCGCTGGGATTTTGCGAAGGAATTTGCCGATCACTTTCGTGATAATACCTTTATGGTGGGAGAATACTGGCATGGTGATGACCGGATTCTGGAGGAGTTTATTGACCACAGTCAGATAAATTTATTTAACTTTCCGCTTTATTACAGCATCAAGGAGATGTGTATGGATCCCTTTTTTCCCGTTCAGAGTCTGGAGGGAATTTCCAAAAAAAATAAGGTTAATTTTTTATCAAATCATGATATAGAAAGAGATGAAAGAGACTTTAACCGGGATGCAATTATCACCAATAAGGAGCTCGGCTATGCCTATATACTTTTTCAGGATAATCCAGCCGTAATTTACTGGAATGACTATTTTAAATATGATTTAAAAGAGAAGCTCGATGAACTGATTAATTTGCGAAGAAATTCTGAAGATCAGCCACTGGAGATTGTGACTTTAAATGATGATATTTATCATGCCCGCCGCGGCAGATATAACCTGATTATTAATAATGCCTATGATGATTATTACTATTCCGGTTTGACTGTAAATGGCAGGGATTATGAGATATTTGTTCAGGATTAAAGCAAAAAATTAAGCAGCAGGAAGGAATTTTTATGTCTAAAGCTACAGATATCAAAGAAATTTTAAATAAATACTATGGTTACAGCAGTTTTAGAAAAGGGCAGCAGGAATTAATTGAAAATATTATCGCAGGTAGAGATACAGTCGCTGTAATGCCGACTGGTTCCGGAAAATCACTCTGTTACCAGATTCCAGCCCTTATTTTTGAAGGTTTAACTATTGTGATTTCTCCTTTGATTTCTCTGATGAAGGATCAGGTCGATGCCTTAAAAGAGATGGGAATCAAAGCGACTTTTATCAACAGCTCGATTGCAAATCAGGAACTGGAAATGAGAATAGAGGCTGCAGCTGCGGGGGAATATAAGCTGCTCTATGTTGCTCCGGAGAGGTTAAACTCTTTCCGTTTTTTAAAGCTCCTGCAGCAGATTGATATTGAAATGATTGCAGTCGATGAG
The DNA here is from genome assembly GCA_003070825.1 of Halanaerobium sp. Lineage (GTDB taxonomy): Bacteria > Bacillota > Halanaerobiia > Halanaerobiales > Halanaerobiaceae > Halanaerobium. The sequence goes on from QBLP01000091.1 coordinate 7,163, forward strand.
GCTCACTGTGTTTCTCAGTGGGGACATGATTTCCGCCCCAGTTATTTAAACATTTCTCAGGTTATAGACAGGCTTAAGCCTCGGCCCATACTGAGCGCCTTTACCGCTACAGCTACTCCGGCAGTCAGGAAGGATATCAGCAAACAGCTGCAGATGGAAAATCCCAATATTTACACCGGGGGTTTTGATAGAGCCAACTTAAGCTTCAAGCTGCGCAAGGGTATAGATAAGGATCAGTTTTTAAAGGATTATCTAAAAGTTAATTCCGAGCAGCCGGGAATTATTTATGCGGCAACCAGAAAAGAAGTCAACAGAATCTATGAGCTGCTAGCCGGTCTGGATTATCAGGTCGGCAGGTATCATGCCGGTCTTTCAGAAAAAGAGAGGACAGCTGTTCAGGAAGATTTTATCTATGATAAGCTTAAAATTGTGGTGGCCACCAATGCCTTTGGGATGGGGATTGACAAGTCCAATGTCCGCTTTGTAATCCACTACAACATGCCCAAAAATATGGAGTCCTATTATCAGGAGGCGGGCCGTGCCGGTCGTGATGGAGAGCCAGCAGACTGTATTTTGCTCTATTCACCGGGAGATAAGCATATTCAGAAATTTTTGATCGATCAGGTAGAGTCTTCCCCAACAAGAAAAGAGGAGCATCTAAAAAAATTACAGCAGATGGTCGATTACTGCCACACCAGCAGGTGTCTGCGCGCCTATATTTTAGAATATTTTGGTGACCAAAAGGTACCGGAGAGCTGTAATAACTGCAGCAGCTGCAATGACCAGCGAGATTTGAAAGATATCACAGTTGAGGCGCAGAAAATTTTATCCTGTGTTTACCGGCTTGATCAGCGCTGGGGAATTACTGTTACAGCCAAGGTGCTGGCAGGTTCAAAGAGCCAGAAGATTCTAGAATCAAATTTTGATCAGCTTTCAACCTACGGGATTATGCCAGGTTATACGATAAAGGAGATTAAGAATTTGATTAATCTGCTGGTGGCCGATGATTATCTGAGCCAGTCAGGAGCTAAGTTCCCGCTTTTAAAGTTAAATCAAAAATCATATCAGATTATGAACGGCGAACTCGAGGTAGAAAAAAGGGTAGAAGCAGAACAAAAGCAGGTCAGTGAGGACAGCGAGCTTTTTATGATTTTAAAAGAGCTGCGCAAAGAAATTTCCCAAAAGGAAGGTGTCCCACCCTATATTATTTTTCACGACAGCACTTTAAAGGATATGTGCCGGGTTCTGCCGCAAAATCAATCTCAGATGCTTGAAGTAAGTGGAGTTGGAGAAGTAAAGTATTCCCGCTATGGCAGAGAATTTTTAACTAAAATAAAAGAAAATACCGATCTATAAAGGATGATAAAATGACTGATAAAACTAAGAAGAATCTAATTTATTTTGGCATTGGTCTCGTTCTTGTGCTTATTATTAGATATTTTAATTTAAATTTCCTTCCCGCTATGACTCTGGCGCTGATTGTCAGTATTACTGCCGGCTATTTTATAAAAAAATAACTTTTAGTTAATGCAATTTTAATAATACTGCTGTATAATATTAACTAATAATATTTTTATAAATAATCACTTATTGAGGTGATAACTTTGGATTTAGATAATATTCTGGCAACTGGAAAAATACCTGACTTTTTATTGAGAAGAGGAATTAGAAGGATTGTTAAAAAGCGGATTAAAAAGCAGAATAAGCTTACAATTGAAGATAGATTTAAATACTTAAAAATGTTTAGGGAGAATTTGAAAACACAGCCAATAGCTGTTCAAACCGAAGCGGCTAATGAGCAGCACTATGAACTTCCACCCGAGTTTTTTGAAAAAATTCTGGGCAGAAATTTAAAGTACAGCTGCTGCTACTGGTCTGATGATCTAAGCTATAAAAAGTTAAAAAAACAGGATGACCTGCAGCAGAGACTTGACCAGGCTGAAGATGAGATGCTGAAGCTGACTGCTGAGAGGGCAGAAATTGAAAATGGACAGAATATTTTGGAACTCGGCTGCGGCTGGGGATCCCTTTCTTTTTATCTGGCAAAAAAATTTCCTGATTCGAGGATTATTGCAGTCTCCAATTCAAAGCTGCAGATAAATTATATCAATCAGCTGGCAGCTAACAATAGAATCGAGAATCTAAGAGCGGTAAAAGCAGATATCAATAATTTTTCTACAGATGCCAGATTTGATCGGATAGTATCGGTCGAGATGTTTGAACATATGCGCAACTATCAGAAGTTAATGGAGAAAGTGAGCAGCTTTTTAACTGATGAGGGCAAACTATTTATTCACATTTTTACCCATCAATTTTATCCCTTTACCTATCAGGACAGCAAAAATACTGACTGGATGGCCCGCTATTTTTTCAGTGGCGGCACAATGCCCAGCCAGGATCTGCTCCATTATTTTAGCAGTGACCTTAGTTTAGAAAAGCAGTGGGCAGTATCAGGCAGCCACTATCAGAAAACTCTAGAGGCCTGGCTTTCAATAATGGACCAGAAAAAACAGTCTATTTATCCAATTTTAGAATCAACCTATGGAGCTCAGGATGCTGAGAAGTGGTGGAATTACTGGCGCCTATTTTTCATATCCTCGGCTGAGTTCTTTGGTTATAACGGTGGAGATGAGTGGTTTATCAGCCATTATCTCTTCCAAAAGTAAAAATGTAATGCTTATAACAAAAGTGTACCCATACATGGTTTAGCTGTGTATGGGTTTTATTTATCTTCTGGAAATTCGACTCTGGTTCTGGGCAGACTCTCGGGATAATTTTCCTGGATAAATTTGATCAGCTTTTCCCGCAGATAAACTCTGAGTTCCCAGGCTGTTGGTGAGTCATCAGCACTGACTAAAATTCTCAGCTCCATCGATTTTTCACTGGCATCAGTTACCTGAACCACCTTAACCTTGCCGTCCCAGAGTTTATTATCCTCCAGCAGCCGGTCCAGTTCCTCTCTGACTGCATCAACAGAAATTGTGTAGTCTGTGTATAAAAAGACAGTTCCCAGAATAAAAGATGATTTTCGGGTCCAGTTCTGAAAGATATTATCGATAAAATAAGTTGTGGGGACAACCAGCCTTCTGCGGTCCCAGACTTTAACCACCACATAAGTTAAATTAATTTCTTCAATCCAGCCCCACTCACCGTTGACGATAACTACATCCTGAACTCTAATTGGCTGAGCTATAGCAAGCTGGATGCCGGCAATAATCGAGGCAATAATCTTCTGAGCTGAAAAACCAATAATAATACTGGCCACACCTGCAGAAGCAAATAAACTGATGCCGACCTGCCTGATCGAATCAAAAGTCATTAGGACAGCAGCAACTGCAATAAAGATAATCAAAACTTTAATAACCCGCTCTAAGATTCGATACTGAGTATGTATTTTTCGGGCCTTTAAATTATTGCTGACATCAATTTTATGAGTATCATCAAGATAGAGCCTGATTAAATGCATCAGCCGAATTATAAACCAGCTGATTAAAAAGATAATTGTAATTCTTAAAAAGTGATTCAAAAAAGCAAGTAATTCATTGCTCTCTTTGAGATAATAAAAAGGAATCAAAAGCGCAATATTTATCAGCAGATAGAGCAGAGGAATCTTAAGGTTTTCTCTAATCTGTTTATATCGCTTTTCACTTAAATCTTTTAAAATAAATCTGGTTGAATAAAGCAGCACAAAATAGATAACTGTAAATGCCGCCAGGGAAATCAAAAAACTCCAGTACATTTTGCCATCACCTCTTTTAATTAATATAA
>QBLP01000470.1 GCA_003070825.1 Halanaerobium sp.
TTTAATAACTCCAGCACATATGTTAATTGCATATCAAACACCTTTTTCATTAATTATTAATATCAATGATATTTTAAGCCAATGCAAAAAACTTTATTACTAAGTATATTATAACACTAAAAGAACAAACGTTCAACAAATATAAAGCTTTTTTAACTATAAATTAGCCGATTCATCCCCGCCCATTGACATAAGCGAGGCTTTCTCGGCTAAACTTGGTAAAAAGTATAAGAAGTGCTGTCTGGGGAAAGACTAGAGCAATCCCTGTTTTTTAAGAATTTCAACTCTTCTTTTTGATGTTTAAGACTTTTTAAGTCATCTTTTATTGATTTAATAATCTCAATTGAATAATTATTCATCTAGAATAATCCCTTCTTCTTCTGCAAAATCTCTTAGATTTTGTGTGTTTCCATCTTTATATTCTTTTTCTGCATAGGCAGCTAATTCTACCAGATGGTCCTCAATAGCTCGGGTTAATTCTACCCTGCCCGGGCTTAAATTCATAAACAGAATATCCCCTGATTCAATATCTGCTTTTTTGCGCGCTTCTTTAGGAATTGTAATTCTGCCTCTAGAATCTACTTTTACTACTAATTTATCCCTCATTTTATCACCACCTTGAATTTTTGTGGGTTCTACCCACATATATACTATATTATAAGCTAAATAAGTTAAGCAAATATTTGGAGGAAATTTAATGCAGCAGTTTGATGTGACGGCTCATAATTATGATTTCGTTTTTAAAGATTCTTTTAGTCTCTTTAAAAATGATATTGGTGATTTCTTAAAGGTGGAGTTGCCTGGAATTGTCTCTTATCTGGAAACTGAATTCTCTGAGATTGAAACAAGTGCAGAAAGGATGGATTTAAATTTTAAATTAGAAGATGGTTCCATTCTGCATTTAGAAGAAGAGATAGAGGTTTCTGTTGACGATCTGATTCGTTTTGCTTCCTATGACCTAAAGTTGTATAATAGATATAGAGACAGGATTCGGACAATAATTTTATGTATTAAAGGTTATCCCGCTGCCGAGGCAACTTTTAACGCTGGGAGTCTGGGCTACAACACAACTGTTGTTAATATGTCTGATAAAGATGGTAAAGAAAAGATGAAAGAATTAAGAGAAAAAATAGAGAAAGGTGAAGAAATTAATTACCTGG
>QBLP01000471.1 GCA_003070825.1 Halanaerobium sp.
CAGTGATTTTTTCTGCTTAATCACCTGAAAAATATTCATTTCACTCCACTTATCTTCATCATTAATTGAGCTGTATCTTTCCTCATCCAGCTCAACACAAACACTGTCAGGTTCTTCAGTTTCAATTACTTCTTTAACCTGTTCTGCACTCTTTTTGGAAATATGAGCAGTTGGAATTAATATTATTTCTTTACCATCATACTCAAGTCTTTGAATATTGTCTTCGTCCATAAAAACAGCTCCTTCTTAAAATTCTCTCACTTGTCTATTATATCACTTATGAGAGAATTATCAAAAAAATTTATTGGTAAAAAAGTCATAAAGACTGTCAGGCAGCAGCCAGCGGAAAAATAATATTAGTTTCGCATGAACTGGAACAGCATATCTGGCTTTAGGATGATTAGTTTCTGCAGCCTTAAAGATTGCTTGCGCCACAACTTCCGGCTCAGCTGTCATGCCGCTTTCCCCATACATCTGCTTATATTTATTAGCCTTCCGCTCAGCCTGTTTTTGATAAATTCCTGCACCAGAACTTTTTAATAAGTTGTCTCCAGCAGTCTCGGCCCAGTTGGTTTCAATTGCTCCCGGCTCAATCAAAATTACATCTATTCCAAATTGCCGCAGTTCGTTGCGCAGGCAGTCACTTAAGCCTTCTAAGGCAAATTTACTGGCATGATACCAGCCACCAAGAGGGGTCCAGATTTTGCCTGCAATAGATGAAATATTGATAATTCGGCCGCTGCCCTTTTCCCGCATCACAGGAATTACAAGTTTAGTTAGTTCAGACAGGCCAAATAAGTTAACTTCAAATTGCTTTTTAGCATCTTTAAGGGGCACCTCTTCCACTGCTCCATAAGCTCCATAACCAGCATTATTCACCAGAATATCCAGCCTGGCTTCATTTTCAAGTATCTGATTCACACAATTTTTTCTCATTTCTGCCTCAGTTATATCCATTAAAATGTAATGACCATTAGGGTAATCACTTAGATATTTAAGATCTGCCTCAGTTCTGGCAGCGCCATAAACAGTATAATCATGTTTCAGAAATTTTACTGCGGCTGCCTTTCCTATTCCACTTGAGGCACCAGTAATTAGAACTACTTTTTTACTCATATTTTTCTGCCTCCTATTTTAAAAAGCAGGTATTAACCTGCTT
>QBLP01000472.1 GCA_003070825.1 Halanaerobium sp.
ACGCGTAAGATCGTCGGCAGCGTCAGATGTGTATAAGAGACAGGATTTCAAGCACCGGGCACCCCGACGGAATTGAGTCTAAAAACTTCTGTCCATAAGATCTACTTTTAACTCTTCGGTCAAATAGAATGATAAAACCAGAATCTTTTTTGGAACGGATTAATCTTCCAAAACCCTGCCTGAACTTAATTACCGCCTGAGGCAGAGCAAGATTATAAAAAGGGTTAAGCCCTTTTTCTTTTAAGAGATCTTCTTTTGCCTGATAAAGCGGCTCACCAGGAACTGGAAATGGAAGTTTAACCATTACCAGATATTTAAGCAGATCTCCAGGTAAATCTACTCCTTCCCAGAAGCTTGAAGTCCCAAAAATTATTGTTTTGTATTCACTGTGAAACTCCTGCATAATATAATTGCGGGATAGTTTTGACTGTGACAGTATTCTAATCCCCATCTCTTCCAGCTCTGCTTTAAGGTTGTTATAACAGTAGCTGAGCATTCGATAGGAGGTAAATAAAACCATCGTTGAACCCTGAGTTTTTGAAATAATTTCCTTGAGACTGATCACAAGTTCCTTAAGAAAAATTTTACTGCCTGGATCTGGAAAATCCACTGGAATCAAAAGTTCTGCCTGTTTTGAATAATCAAAAGGTGATTCCACCTTAAGCTCTTCAGCTTTAGATATCCCGGTTTCGCGGTAAAAATAATCAAAAGAGCCGGCAGCTGTAATTGTAGCAGAAGTAAAGATGATATTTGTTAATTTTGACCAGAGCATATCCGGCAAAAATTTTCCAGCATCAATCGGGGCTGATTTCTGTACAGTCTGTTCAGAGCCCCTATAATAGCTCGACTCCAGCCAGAAAACATAATCATCATCTTCAGCCTTTAAATTAAATTCTATGCGTTTTATTAAATCCTGACAGCGATTTAAACTGGATTTGATCTTCATTTCACTCTCATCTGTCTCTGCTTCCAGACCAAGATATAGATTTTCGTAAATGATCTGTAGAAAAGAAAAATCGTTTTTTAAATAAGCAGCCAGATCCTGGGCAGTCTGATAGAATTCCTGCCATTTAGGATTGCTTTTTAATTTATCATCAACTGTAATCTTTTTATCCTTATAATCAGAAATTAAATCCTTGAGTTCATTAAAATAC
>QBLP01000092.1 GCA_003070825.1 Halanaerobium sp.
TTCTTCCTGTCTCGTGGGCTCGGAGATGTGTATAAGAGACAGTAATTAATCAGTGGAAAGAAACTTTAAATCTGACTGGAAAAAAAGTTGATCTTAGACATAATGGTAAAAAAGAAACTGTTTTAATTAAAGCAATAATGGATAATGGTGACCTTTTAGTTGAGTTTCCTGATGGACGACAGAAGAAACTTCAGTCATCTAATACCTCCTTAAATTATCAGAGCCTTGATAAATATAATGACTGTTCCTGGGAAGGTGAAAAAAATGAATTTTAAAATAATATCAATCTTAATACTTTTTCTTTTATTAATATCATTTGCTGTCTCTGCCCAATACCTGGAAGTTGCTTTAGTTAGTGATGTCGGTGGCTTTAAAGACAGCAGCTATAATCAGCAGTTGAGAAATTCTTTGAATAAAGTGGCTGAAAATTTAAATTTAAAAACAGCTTATAGAGAATCAGATCTAATGACAGAATACCAGGATAATCTTAATTATTTTGCGGAAAATAATTTCGACTTAATCTGGGGAGTCGGTTCTACAATGGAACAGGCTGTCAAAGAAGCTGCTCAGATGTATCCAGAAACTAATTTTGTACTCTTTGATGGAATAGTAGGAGAAGAGAATGTTATGTCTCTTACCTTTAAGAGAAAAGAGGAGGCTTTTCTAGCTGGAGTTGTTGCTGCTCTGGCAAGTGAGAATGCTAAGGTTTCATTTATTGGCGGACAAAAAACAGAAAAAATTGGTCACTATCAGCTTGGATTTGAGACAGGTGTTAAATCTGTAAATTCTGAAATAGAAATTATTAGCCGTTATGTAGGTAGTTTTAATGATTTTTCTGCTGCTAAAGAAATTAGTGCGGAATTAGCGGCAGAAAATGTTGATTTAATTTTTTATGCAGCAGGTCCTTCTTCTCGGGGGATAATAGAGACAGCTTTAGAAAAGAATATTAAATTAATCTCATTGGATGCTGCAGATATAGATCTTGCTCCAAATAATATGGTAACAGCAGTTTTAAAAAATACTGATCATCTGGTCAAAATGTTAATTGAAAATTATAGTAATGATAATTACGTTAACGAAATTAAAGAATTTGGTCTGGCTGATAATGCTTTTGTTTTAGAACAGGATCAGCTATCTGATATGTTGAGCAGTGAGAAAAGGACCAAAATCGAAGAGTATAAACAGCAGTTTCTGGCAGGTGAAATTGAAATACCGTCTGCACCCTAGCTGAACAGTTGAAATTATAATTTTGACTAATAGTCAGAAAAACATTTAAATCTGATTGATTCTATGATAAGATTAAGTAGAATAAAGTTTAAAATATTTTTAGGAGTGATAAATTGAGATTACCTGAATTAAAGATTGCTGATTTGAAAGCAAAACTTCCTATTATCCAGGGAGGAATGGCAATTAGAGTTTCAATGGCTGAACTGGCAGCTGCTGTTGCCAATGAAGGTGGTATTGGAGTAATTGGTGCTTCAGTTATGACACCTGAAGAATTAAAATCAGAAATCAAAAAAGCAAGAAAATTAAGTGATGGTATAATTGGTGTAAATATAATGTTTGCGGCTACAGGTTTCAGTGAACTGTTAAAGGCCTCAGTTGAAGCAGGTATAGATTGTATTATTTCAGGAGCCGGATTTTCGCGAGATATGTTTGGGGTTGGCAAAGAATATAACACCCCGGTGATTCCTATTGTTTCTTCTCTGAAACTGGCACGAATCTCCCAAAAGTTAGGAGCTTCTGCTGTAGTAGTTGAGGGAGGAAATGCTGGAGGACATCTTGGGAGTGATGAAAATAGTTTTGATTTGATTAAAAAAGTAGCTGGAAAAGTTGATATACCTGTAATTGGCGCTGGCGAAGCAGTGACTCCTGCAGATATTGAATCCATGTTTAAACTTGGTGTTGATGGGGTCCAAATGGGAACAAGATTTCTGGCAAGCAAGGAAGCTTCAGTCTCAGAAAAATTTAAGGAGTTATGTGTTAAAGCTTCTAATGATGATGTAGTGAAGATTATGAGTTCGGTTGGTTACAAAGCCAATGCTATTAAAACAAGATTTTCTGAACTTATTCAAGCCGGAGAAGCTCCCCCACCAGCAAACTGTACAGATTGTTTAAAGAGCTGTACTAAAAAGTTCTGTATCAAAGACGCTCTGATTAATGCCAGAAAAGGAGATCTTGATAATGGTGTATTCTTTACCGGAGCGGGCATAGGACGGGTTAAGGAGATTTTGTCGACCAAAGAAATTTTCCAGGAAATAAAAAATTACTTTAAAGATTAAGTAATAATTTGACATTTAGCTGCAGTTTGGTTTAATATAAAGCTGCAGCTTTTAAATATTCAACTGCTTTTTTAGATAAGCCTTTATTTAAAATTAGAAAAAAGATGGACTAAATAAAATTAATAAGGGGCAGAAAAAATGATTTTAACAATGGATATTGGTAATACTAACACAGTTTTGGGTTTATATCAGGGTGACGAGTTAAAAACTCACTGGCGAATTTCTACTGATAGAAATAAAACTCCAGATGAGTATGGGATGCTTTTTAAAAATTTATTTGAGTCAGCAGATATCAATAATGATGCTGTAAACTCAATCATTATTTCAAGTGTTGTACCTCCGATTTTAAGAATTTTAAAGAAAACAGCCTATCGTTATTTTAATGTAAATCCATTAGTTGTTGGGCCAGGAGTAAAAACAGGAATGAATATTAAAACTGATAATCCCAAAGAAGTTGGTGCCGACCGAATAGTTAATGCCGTAGCAGCAGGTCACCTATACGAGGGACCACTAATAATTGTTGATTTTGGAACTGCTACAACTTTTTGTGCAGTTTCAAAAAAAGGAGAATATCTTGGGGGATCTATTGCGCCCGGGATAGGAATTTCGGCAGAAGCTCTCTTCAGCCAATCGGCTAAGCTGCCAAGAATTGAGCTGATTGAACCAGGAAAAGCGATCGGTAAAAATACAATTGATGGTATGAAATCTGGAATAGTTTATGGTTTTGTTGGTCAGGTTGAATACCTGGTTAAGAAATTCAAAAAAGAGCTTTCGGAAGATGCTGTTGTGATAGCTACCGGTGGGCTGGTAAGTCTGATAGCTGCTGAAACTGATTCGATTGATCATGTAGAACCTTTTTTAACTTTAAAGGGATTAAAATATATAGCTGATATAAATGGAATGGGATCTTAGAATGAAGATACAGGATTTAAAAGTTGAACCTGCAGTTTTTTTAGCTCCTATGGCAGGTGTAAGTGATTACCCTTATCGACAGTTAATTAGAGAAATGGGAGTTGAACTTCTCTATACAGAAATGGTTAGTGCTAAAGGTTATGAATATGGAAATAAAAGGACTGCAGAATTAATTGAATTTGATAAAGCAGAAAATGGAAAAATAGCTGTTCAGATTTTTGGGGAAGAGCCGGATTTTATGGCCCGAGCTGCTGCAGGTATTTCTGAAGAATATAATGTGGACATTATCGACATTAATATGGGTTGTCCTGCCAGAAAAATTGTAAAAAATGGTGCCGGGTCAGCGCTGATGAAAGATTTAGAGCTTGCCTATAAAATAATAAAAGCAGCTGTTGAAGCAGCCGGTGTTCCAGTGACTGTCAAAATGCGCAGCGGCTGGGATGAAGAAAATATTAATGCAGTTGAACTTGCAAAACTTGCAGAAGAAGCTGGTGCAGCAGCAGTTGCAGTACATGGTAGAACCCGAAGTCAGTTCTATAAAGGTGAGGCCGACTGGCAAATAATAAAGAAGGTTGTTCAGGCGGTAGAGCTTCCTGTAATTGCAAATGGCGATATTTTTTCTGCTGAAGATGCGGGAGCTGTTTTTGAGCAGACCAACTGTGCCGGTATAATGATTGGACGTGCAGCTCAGGGCTATCCCTGGATATTTAAAGAAATTATTGAATACTTAAAAACAGGTAAGTTGCTTGAAAAGCCTTCTTATTCAAAAAAATTTGATATGGCCATCAGGCACTTAAAACTTGCAGTTGACTATTATGGGGAAAGACATGGAGTTCCAATTATGCGCAAACACATCTCCTGGTATTTAAAAGGACTTCCAAATGCCAGTGATATTAAAAATAAAGTTAACCAGCTTTCTGATCTGGAAGCTCTGATAAGACTATTAAGGGGCTATCAGAAGACTATAAGTTCTTAGATTAATTTAAGTGATTATCTAAACTTGCTTGACAATAAAAGTAAAGTTATTTATAATAATTAATAATTGTAGACTTATAGTAGTGTCAGGTATTATTACCTGGCACACTTTCTTGTTGGGCTGTGTTGCTGGCCCATTTGGTACTTTTATATATATTAGACAATTTCGACAATTTAAAACTTAAAATATTATTTAGAAAGTAGAGGTAGATAGTTATGGCAGAACAGGTAATGCTGACTGAAGAAGGCTTTGAAAAATTAGAAAACGAATTAGAATATTTAGAAACAGAGAAAAGACGTGAGGTTGCAAAAAGAATTAAGGTAGCCAGAGAATTTGGAGATATCAGTGAGAACTCCGAATATGATGATGCTAAAAATGAACAGGCATTTGTGGAAGGTAGAATTCAGGAAATAAAAAATATGCTCAACAATGCTCATGTTGTCAAAGATGAAGAAGTAACTGACAAACAGGTTAATCTTGGAACTACCGTTATGCTGCATGACCTTGATAGTGATGAAAAAATCAGCTATACTTTAGTTGGCTCAGCAGAAGCAGACCCATTAAATTATAAGATTTCAAATGAATCACCTATCGGCAAAGCAATTTTAGGACATGCTATAGGGGATGAAGTGACTGTTGAAACTCCTGCGGGAGAAGTTGACTATGAGATTATTTCAATCAAAAAGGTTAGACATTAAATAAAATTATCAAAATAATTTATAATTCACAAAATTACTGTTGTTTGTAAGAAATAGGGGTAGAACTCTATTATAATTAAATAAGGAGTTGGATATTTATAATGAGTGAAAATATGCTCGAAGATATGAATGAGTTAATGTTACAGAGACGGGAAAAGCTATCTCAATTAAGAGAAGAGCGTGAAAAGGCTTTTGCTGAGAAATACGAAGTTACTCATCATGCAGCTGAAGTAGAAAATAATTTTGAAGAACTGGAAGAAAAAGAAGTTAAATTAGCAGGCCGTTTAATGGCGATTCGTACTCACGGTAAGGCTAGTTTTGCTGATTTAATGGATATGACCGGAAAAGTTCAATTATATGTAAAGCAGAATAATATTGGTGAAGAGCGCTATGAATTTTTTCAGGATTTAGATCTTGGAGATTTAGTTGGTATTACAGGAACAGTTTTCAAAACGAATCGGGGACAGGTTTCAATTAGAGTATCTTCTTTTGAACTTTTAACCAAATCTTTAAGACCTTTACCAGAAAAGTTTCATGGTTTAAAAGACAAAGATATTCGTTACCGCCAGCGTTATTTGGATTTAATTGTTAATCCTGATGTTAAAGAAACTTTTGTTATTAGAAGTAAAATCATCAAAGAGATGAGAAGATACCTCGAGGAAAAAGGATTTTTAGAAGTTGAAACACCGATGATGCATCCAATTGCAGGTGGAGCAACTGCTCGTCCTTTTGTAACCCATCATAATACTTTGGATATGGATCTCTACTTAAGAATTGCACCGGAGCTTTATCTTAAAAAGTTAATCGTTGGTGGATTTGAAAAGGTATTTGAAATCAATAGAAATTTCCGTAATGAAGGGATGTCCTATAAGCATAATCCTGAATTTACTACTATGGAGCTTTACCAGGCTCAGGCTGATTATCATGATATGATGGAACTGACTGAAAATCTGGTAAGTCATTTAGCAGCAGAAGTTCTGGGAACAGACACTTTAGAATATGAGGGAACTGAGCTTGATTTTACAACTCCCTGGACCAGGATTACTATGGTTGAAGCTGTTAAAAAATATGCCGATGTAGATTTTTCCGAATTTGATACTGCAGAAGAGGCATATGAGGCAGCAGCTTCCGTAGGTGTTAAACCTGAAGAAGGTCTTTCTTATGGAGAAGTTCTAAATGAAGTTTTTGAGGAAAGAGTTGAAGATAAGTTAATTCAACCAACCTTTATTATGGACTATCCAATTGAAGTATCACCGCTTGCTCAAAAAATAGAAGATGATCCTCGTTTTACCTACCGTTTTGAAGCTTTTGTCTATGGTAGAGAAATTGCCAATGCCTTCAGTGAGTTAAATGATCCTGAAGAACAGAAGCGCAGATTTGAAAAGCAGGTAAAAATGCGTGAAGCTGGTGATGAAGAAGCACAGATGATGGATTATGATTTCATAAGAGCACTTGAATACGGTATGCCGCCTACAGGTGGACTTGGAATTGGAATTGACCGTTTAATTATGCTGCTGACAGATTCAAGCTCTATTAGGGATGTAATTCTTTTCCCAACTATGAGACCTGAAAGTAATGAATAATTAAAAATTGAAAATAAAGCCGGGACTAGTGCCCGGTTTTGATTTTTGAAATAATTTATTCAATTTTCAGTTAAATTTAACTGAGGCTAATTCTGCTAAAAATCTAAAAGGGGGTTAAGTATGTTTAAAAAGATTTCACTTAAAACTAATGACAGGGTTGAGTTTGTTGATATTACTTCAAAAATACAGAACGCAGTTAAAAAAACTGGAGTTGATTCTGGTTTAGTAATGATTCATATTCCTCATACAACTGCTGCAGTGACTATAAATGAAAACGCTGATCCGGATGTTGCCGCTGATATTAAGAAAGAGGTAAATAAAATAATTCCTTTTGATGATAATTATGCCCATTTAGAAGGGAATTCGGCGGCTCATATTAAATCAAGTTTATTCGGAGTAGACCAGACCGTCATAATTAAAAATAAAAAACTGTTG
>QBLP01000473.1 GCA_003070825.1 Halanaerobium sp.
TGATAATACAGTTGATGTAGATTTTGAAGAAGTAGATGATGAAGAGAAATAAATTAAGGGAAGAATAGTTCAGTTTAGGGAGAGTATTCCTCTCCCTATAACTGTTTTTCTTTCTTTTTTAGAGAGGTGATTTTAAGATGGCAAAAAATGATTATTACGAACTGCTCGGTGTTGACCGGGATGCCGATCAAAAAGAAATTAAGCGGGCTTATCGTAAGCTGGCCAAAAAATATCACCCTGATATGAATCAGGAAAAAGATACCTCAGAAAAATTTAAGGAAATTTCTGAGGCTTATGAAATTTTAAGTGATCCGGATAAAAGAGCACGCTATGATCAGTATGGACATTCAGGTATTAATGATCAGGACTTTAACTTTGATGATTTTGCTCAGGGTGGTTTTGGTGGTCTTGATGATTTATTTAATATGTTTGGCTTTGGCGGTGGTATGGGTGGCCGCAGAAAAAATGGTCCTCGCCGTGGAGCTGACTTGCAGTATAGAATGGAAATTTCGTTTGAAGAAGCTGCTTTTGGCGGCAAAAAAGAAATTAGAATACCTAGGGAAGAAGAATGTGATCGCTGTGATGGTAGTGGTGCTGAACCAGGTACAGATATAAAGACTTGTCCTGAATGTAATGGTCAGGGTCAGGTTCGTACCAGCCAGCAGACTCCATTTGGTCAATTTACCCAAAGTAGGGTTTGCAGCCGTTGTGGTGGAGATGGTAAAATTGTAGAAGAAGCCTGTCATAAATGTAATGGATCCGGTAAAGTGCGCAAACAGCGAAAACTGACTGTTAATATACCTGCCGGTATAGATACTGGAACCAGACTCAGAATGTCTGGAGAAGGCCAGGTTGGTGAAAAAGGTGGTCCAGCAGGTGACTTATATATTATAATTGATGTACAGGATCATAAAATATTTGACCGTAAAGGTGATGATTTATACTGTGAAGTTCCAATCAGCTTTGTTCAAGCAACTCTTGGTGATAAAATCAAGGTTCCTACTTTAGAGGGTAAGGTACAATTTGATATTCCTGAAGGAACTCAGCCTGGGACAACCTTTAGATTGAAAAACAAAGGCATAACCCATTTAAATGGTTATGGACGAGGAGATCAATATATTAAGGTTAAAGTAATGATTCCTAAGG
>QBLP01000474.1 GCA_003070825.1 Halanaerobium sp.
GATTCTAATAAGCTAAAAGGAAGATTAAATGTAAGAGGAAATAAATTATATCATGAACGAGTACAGCATGAATTAGATGTCCCAATCGAATGGCTGGGAGCAATGGTAGTTGCAGAAGATGAAGCAGATATTCCAAAATTAGAAGCTATTTTAGCAAATGGCCAAAAAAATGATGTGCCAGATTTAGAAATTGTAAAAGGAGACCGGTTATACGAATTAGAGCCTCATTTAAGTGAAGATGCTGTTGCTGCTTTATATGCACCTACGGCTGGAATTGTAAATCCATTTGAACTAACTGTCGCTTTGGCTAATAATGCTGCTAGAAACGGAGTAGATGTATTTTTAGAAGCTGAAGTAGAAGATATAGAAGATAAAGGTGATCATAAATTAGTTAAAACTGTTAAAGGAGAAATGGAAGCGGGATTAGTAATTAATGCTGCTGGTTTATACGCTGATAAAATTGCGAACATGGTAGGTATTGATAAATTTAAGATTACTCCAAGACGTGGAGAATATTATTTGTATGATAAAAAAATGGAATTAAATTTACAAAAAACAATTTTCCCTGTACCAACAGAGGTAAGTAAGGGGATTGTAGTAACTCCAACAGATGAAAGAAATGTATTGATCGGACCAAATGCAGAAGAAATAGATAATGTAGAGAATAAATCTACTACTCGTAAAGGATTAGATAAAGTAATGGAAGGTGCAAACAAAACAGTACCCGGTCTTAGTAAAAAAGGGATTATTAGAGAGTTTGTGGGTTTACGGCCAGCCATTAAAGAAACAGGAGATTTTTTAATAGAAGCCAGTGATGAAGTATCAGGATTTATCAATGTTGCAGGTATTCAATCTCCAGGATTAGCATCATCACCAGCAATTGCAGAAATGGTAGTAGGTATTGTAAAAGAAGAACTAGGAGATCTGAACGAAAAATCTGATTTTGATCCTAATTATCAAGGTCCACCAAAGTTTAGGCACATGACTCATGCAGAACAGGCAAAATTAGTAGAAGAAAATCCAGATTATGGTCAGATTATTTGCCGCTGTGAAACAGTAACTAAAGGTGAAATTTTAGATATAATTCGTGAACCAGTAGGTGCTAGAACAGTTAATGCGGTTAAGAGAAGAGCCAGACCAGGT
>QBLP01000093.1 GCA_003070825.1 Halanaerobium sp.
GTTACCTTCCTGGTCAGCACATCGTGTGCTGCAGTCAGCTGGCAGACCTCCTGTCTGCAGACCTGATTAATTTTATTTACTCATTAAGTTTAATTAACTATATTTTTAAGTCACTAAATTACTGTGCTTTATTTTAAAATATATTATATAATTTTGCAGCTTTGAAATTTAAGCTGACAAAAAACTTTTGATTAATATCTTAATTACTCTTCACTGCTGAAAAGGACCTCGATAAATTCTTCTGGATCAAAGTTCTGCAGGTCTTCTGCTGCTTCTCCTACTCCAATTAGTTTGATTGGAATATCCAGCTCATTTTTAACAGCAATTACAATACCACCTTTGGCAGTACCATCGAGTTTGGTTAGAGCCACTCCATCAACATCTACAGCATCGTTGAAGAGCTTGGCCTGAGAAATTGCATTCTGGCCTGTTGTAGCATCCAGGACAAGCAGTACTTCGACTCCAGCATTCAATTCTGCTGCCTCCCTATCGATTACTCTTTTTACCTTTTTTAGCTCTTCCATAAGGTTAGTCTGAGTATGCAGGCGGCCTGCTGTATCTACAATTAAAAGATCTACATCTTTAGCTCTGGCAGATTGAACAGCATCATAAGCAACTGCTGCTGCATCTGAACCTTCCTGCTGAGCAATTACATTAACTCCAAGCCGGTCACCCCAGATCTGAAGCTGCTCAATAGCTCCAGCTCTAAAAGTATCACCTGCTGCGAGCATTACCTTTTTACCCTCTTCTTTGTAACGACCTGCAATCTTAGCAATGGTGGTGGTTTTTCCAGCACCATTAACTCCAACTACCATAATAATATTTAAATCTTTATCAAATTTAAAGCCACCTTCGTCATTCTGCAGTAAACTCTGCAGCTCTTTCTGAAAATAGTCCATTAATTCCTCTGGTTCAGTTATTTCTTCTTCATCAACATCTTCTTTTAATTTTTCAATCAGGGTAAATGTTGTTTTCACACCAACATCTGCCTGAATTAAAACTTCTTCTAATTCTTCAAATAAATCATCATCAATATTTGTTCTGCCAGTAAAAATATTTGTTACCTGATTGACAAAGCTTTCTTTTGTTTTTTTAAGTCCATCTTTTAATCTCTGTAAAAATCCCACTTATAAAGCCTCCTTGATATAATTATCATTAAATTCTTCTGCCTGATCTAACTTTAAAGAAACCAGACGTGATACACCAGATTTTTCCATAGTTACACCATAAAGCGAATCTACTTCAGTCATCATATAGCGTCTGTGAGTTATAATAATAAACTGAGCTACTTTTGCATATTTTTTGATAAAGCTGGCAAAACGAACAATATTAACATCATCTAGGGGAGCATCAATTTCATCCAGCACATAAAAAGGACTTGGCTTAACCTGGATAAAGGCAAAAATCAAAGCAATCGCTGTTAAAGCCCTTTCCCCACCAGAAAGTAAGGATAAACTCTTTAAACTCTTCCCCGGAGGCTGAGCGTGGATTTCTACTCCAGTTGTTAATAGTTCTTCTGGATCGGTTAATTTAAGTTCTGCCTTTCCTCCCTGAAAGAGAGCTTTAAAGACTTTTGAAAACTCTTCCTTAACCTGATAAAAAGTATCTGCAAACATTTTTTCCATTGATTCTTCTATATCAGAAATTACAAGTTCGATTGAATTGCGGGCATGTTTTAAATCAGCCTGCTGTTCATGCAGATAATCCAGCCGGTCTTTTAATTCAGCATATTCTTCTACAGCCGCCTCGTTAACAGGATGCAGGCTGTCCATCTTCTTCTTCAAATCATGAATTCTGGTTTCTACTTCAGCTTCATCTTCATCCTCAATTTTAATTAACTGATCTTCCTCAATTTCCTCTGGACGGAGTTCATAGTCATTAATTAAAATTGATTTAATATTTTCCAGTTTATCATCTAATTTGGTATATTTTAAGTCAAGCTGATGAAAATTATCTTTTACTTTATTTAACTGCTCCTGCAGTTCTTTTGCTTCTTTTTCCTTGCTTTCAACTTCTTTTTCCAGATTTTTAACCTCAATTGTTAAACTATCCTTTTTCTGTTTTAGTTTTTCACCCTCAGATACCAGCTCTTTTTTCTGCTGCTGTAGTTTAACTTTGCGGTCAGCAATTCTCTCCAGATCACTACTGATCTCATTAATTTCTTTTTCACGCTCTTTAATTTCTTTTTCCTTAAGTTCTAAAGCCTGCTTTTTATCATTTAGTTTTTCCTGAGCATTATTTCTTTTTTCTGAAATCCTGGCTCCATCAAGTTCTAATTCCTTCAGCTGAGGTTCCAGTTCCTTAAGATTTTCCTGCTTTATTTTTAAAGCAGCTTTTAAATCATTGATCTCCGAATTAAGATTTTTAATTTCTGCTTTGAAGTCTTCAATTTTTTTCTGTTTAGATTTAATGGTCTCTTTATTATCCTGAAGACTGGTGTCCAGCTCAGAAAAATTATCCTGTCTTAAATTCTGGTCAGATTTTAATCCTTTTAAATTTTCTTCAGCTCTATTTTTATCATTTTTAATATTGTTTTCTTTCATTTTTAGAGCCTGTAAATCAGATTTGAAATCCTCCAACTTCTCTCTTTTCTGGTCCAGCTCTTTTTTATCATTTTCTAATCTTTCGACAAGTGATTTTCCTTTTTGCTGTAATTTACTTCTGCGTGACTTCAGGTCCTCAATTTTTCGACTGCGGCCAATTAAATCTCTGCTGTTGCTGGAGCTGCTTCCTCCAGAAATAGCACCACCAGGATAAACAACATCTCCTTCGGTGGTAACAATCCGAAAACTACGCCTGATATTTTTGGCCATCTTAACAGCATGGTCGAGGTTATCACTGACTACAATCTGTCCTAAAAGAAAATTGAAGATATTTTCCAGGCGCTCCGGAAAATCTACCAGATCAACTGCCAGACCAATAAATCCTTTCTGCTCTGCCAGCTTGTCTAAATAACGATCACCAAGGCGGGAACCATTAACCATATTGAGAGGTAAAAAAGTCGCCCTACCTCTGTTATTTTGCTTAAGGTATTTTACAGCATCTTTTGCTGTCTGGTCATCTTCAACAATAATATTCTGCATCTTGGCGCCGAGTGCAGTTTCTATGGCTTCTTCGTATTCAGCTTTGACAGAAACAATTTCTGCAACCACATCAATCAAACCACTAAACTGCTCTCTCTTTTCTAAAATACTGCGCACACCATTATAATAACCCTCATAACTTTCCTGCATCTCTTCCATCAGCTGCAGTCGAGAATTATAATGCTGATAATTTTCTTTTGTCTCTAAAAGCTGATCTTTACCTGCTTCTAAAACCTGCTCGTCTTTACTGATTTTAGCTTTTAAAGCTTCTAATTTACTCTGTTTATTTTCGATCTCTTTTCTAACTGCAGCCAGTTCTTTCTCTATTTGAGAGGCGCGATCAGATTCAGTCTTTATCTTCTCATCTATCTGATTTTGGTCTGAAGATATTTCCTCCAGCCGATTACTAGAAATTTCAACCCGCTCTTTTAATCTCTCTAGAGCTGAATTTTCCTGCTGAATTTTCCTTTTTCTAGCTTCGATTTTATTTTCTTTTGCCTTAATTTGCTGATCAAGAACTTCAATCTTTTTTTGGTTCTGAGCAATATTATTTTTCAACTTATCAATCTCTTTTTTAATATTCTGCTGGTCAGAATTTATTAGTTCATAATTTTCGGCTGCTTTTTTTACCTCTTCCTGCTTACTTTGACACTCTGTTTTGAGTTCAGCAATTTTAGCTCTTAGGTTTTCCTTGTTTTCTATGTAGTTATTTTTTCTCTCTTCCATAACATTAAGGTTATTTTTAATCTCATTTACCTTGTTTTGATTCTGAAAGTAGCTGTTGCTGACTTCTTCCTTCTCATTTTTTAGAGCTTTAAGTTGATCTTTATTATTATCCAGCTGATAAGAAAGGGCATTATAGCTGCTCTGCTTTTCATTTAATGTTTTTTCCTGTGCTTTTCTTTTTTTACTTAGATCTTCAAATTTAGCTGAATTTATTTTCCACTGTTTATTTAAAAGGCTGATTTCCAGATCAGAAAGCTCATCTTTATAACCTTTATATTTTTTAGCTTTTTCTGCTGCTTTCTTTAAGGGATCATGCCTTTTTTCCAGTTCATCAACCAGATCATAAATTCGATTTAAATCATTATTTGTATTTTCAAGTCTTTTTTCGGCTTCTTCCTTGCGGGACTTATGCTTCATAATCCCCGCTGCTTCTTCGAAGAAAAGGCGCATTTTATCCGGTTTGGATTTGATAATTGAATCAATTCTGCCCTGACCGACGATTGAATAACCATCACTGCCCAGTCCGCTGTCCATTAAAAGCATTTCTATATCTTTTAACCTGCAGGAAGCTCCATTAATTAAATAATCACTGCGGCCGTCATCTCTAACTTCACGCCCCAGTGTCAGCTCTTTTCCTTCGACCGGCAGTTCACCACTGGAATTATCAAAAAAGAGGGTTACACTGGCTTTCCTTTTGGCATTTAATTCTTCACTGCCTGAGAAAATAATATCAGCCATTCTACTTCCCCTAAGATTTTTTGCACTCTGCTCTCCTAAAACCCAGCGAATAGCATCCACAATATTACTTTTACCACTACCGTTTGGGCCTACGACAGCAGTTATGTTTTCTTCAATTTCTATATCAGTTTTATTGGCAAAGGACTTAAATCCCTTGAGTCTAATTTTTTTTAGAAAAATATTAACCACCAACCTCACAAGTTGATTTTACATTTAAAAACCTACCCTCACGGATAGGCTTTAAAAAATCGTGATTTATCTCGGTTCTACTAAAAATTTAATAGCTGTTCTTTCTTCTCCATCAATTTCAATTTCAGTAAATGCCGGAATCATAATTAGGTCCATTCCATTGGGGGCAACATAGCCTCTGGAAATTGCAATCGCTTTAATAGTCTGATTGACTGCTCCAGCTCCTACTGCCTGTAGCTCAACTTTTTTATCCTCTCTTACTACTGCTGCTAAGGCACCGGCAACAGATTTTGGATCAGAATGTGATGAAACCTTTAATTCTTCCATAAATAATTTAACTCCCCCTCAAAATTAATATAATATTTTTTCTAAAAACAGGTGGAGACTCTTCAGGATTATTAAAAATAATCTTGAGAATATTTAAACAGCTAATTACTTAATTCTTGATTGAAGGAGTTATTCCTTCTTTTAAGCTTAATTAAAGCATATTTTTCAATTTTGTTATTTCCTGGTCACTGAGGTATCTAAATTCTCCCTCTTTAACTCCAGTAAGAGTAAGGAAGGCAAATCCAATTCTTTTTAATGAAATCACTGAAAAACCTACAATTTGAGCCATCCTTCTGACCTGCCTGTTTCTGCCTTCATGAATAATTATATCAAAATCGGTCTTATCACCTTTATAATTAACATTTGATATTTTAGCCGGTGCTGTTTTTTGACCATCAATAACCATTCCATTTTCAAATTTATTAAAGTCTTCCTCAGTCATTTCTCCCTGAACAAGAACATGATACTTTTTATCTACTTCTTTTTTGGGATGAGTCAGCTTATAGGTTAAATCACCGTCATTGGTCATAATTAAAAGTCCTGAACTATCATAATCAAGTCTGCCGGCAGGATAAAGCCGCTGTTTTAAGTCAGGAATTAAATCCATAACTGTTGGCCGACCTTCCGGGTCAGAAACTGTAGTAATATAACCCTCTGGTTTATTTAATAAAATATACCTTTTTTTCTCTTCACTGATCAGTTTACCATCAACAACTATTTCGTCCTCTTTGGGGTCAACCTTAAATCCCATCTCAGTAACAACTTTGCCGTTAACTTTGACTCTTCCTTCTGCTATAATTTCTTCTGATTTTCTGCGAGAAGCAACCCCTGCATGGGCCATAACTTTCTGCAGTCTCTCCATTTTTTCACCTCAAAATTATTTTAAATAATATTATTTTCTTATTAAATTAATTTTCTTTAACTGATTAGGCTTTCTGGTCAGTTTCTTCTTTGTCCAATTCTGTTTCCTCAGCAGCCGCCTTTTCAGCTGCCTCTTCTATTTCTTCTGCAAATAGCTTTTCCACCCTCTCAATTTCTGGTAGTTCAGCTAAATCTTCAATATCCAGATACTCTAAAAACTGATCTGTTGTTCCATAAATTATTGGATTACCAATAGTTTCTTTTCTACCAACTTCTTCTATTAACTCATATTTACTTAAAGTAGTCAGAGTTCTTTCTACACTAACTCCCCTAATTTCCTCAATTTCTGAGCGGGTCACTGGCTGTCTGTAGGCAATTATTGCCAGTGTTTCCATAGAAGCAGTAGAAAGAGAAGAAACTTTTGTAATATCAAATAACTGCTCAATCTCACGAGCAAATTCTTTTTTTGTCTGAAATAAATAACTACCATTATATTCTTTGAGCTGAATTCCGAATTCTGCTCCCTGATATTTCTGCTCTAAATAGATAATAACTCTTTCTAATTTTTCTTCTGAAAATGAAGTTATCTCCTTAATTATCTCTCGGGGAAGCTTTTTTTTGCTGCTGAAAATAAGGGCCTCCACCAGAGCGATTTCCTTTGGCTTTAAATCTTCAAAACCAAGATTCTCCAGGATTTTTTGTTCTTTTTCTCTTCTTTTTTGACTGAGATAACTTATATTATCTTCGCTCATCAAATCACCTTTCCATACTGATTCGGATATCAGAAAAATTATTATCCTGAACCACCTTAATTCTCTTTCTCTTCATCAGCTCAAGTAAAGCAAGCAGACTAACCACAATTTCCAGCTGGTTGTTCTCTTCTCTGATTAACTGATAAAAAGAAATCTCCTGATTGACCTTTCTTATATCTTTTAAAATATCTCTA
>QBLP01000475.1 GCA_003070825.1 Halanaerobium sp.
AGCTGCTTCTGCAGACAGGGGATCAATACCATATATTCCAGAAGTCAGAATTTTTGAACCAAGTCAGGATGCTCTAATTGCCTGGAATGGTGAAGAGGAAATTCTAATTTTATCTACAGAATTATATGCTTCAGAAGCAACTAAAATTTTACAGGTTTTGCCTCTACCAGCTGAACCTGAGGTTAAAAAGTCAAGCCGCGATGTTCTAAGGAGAGCCAATGAATTTGTTATTCAGAAATTTTTTGATAATTTACGGCAGCCAGTTTTTAGAAGCGACATATCAAAAACTCCTGCTGCTGAAATTAAAGAAGAGGTAGTTATCGGATCACATGATATCCTTGTAGTTAAAGTTTTAAATCAAGATTACTTTGTTAGCTGGGTCAATAATCATCTAGAAGAAAAAGGGGAAAAGACTCCTCAAATTTCGGACAGTCTAAAGAGTACAATCAATAACTATATTAATCGCGGTTATAACTATTTTGTTTTTGATACAATTGAGGTCAGTCCTAATCCAGAAATAAATGAGGCAATCTCTTATAAATTTAAAACTGATGAACTCTATTATCCTTTAGAAATAACCAAATCAGATCATGGCGTCAGTGAGATCAGCTTGCTTGTTTTGACAAATCAGAACCTAATTAACTATGGTGGAATTGCCAAAAATAGAGTTAATGAAAAAAATCCTACTGTTGAATTAAATCTCTTTGATGTTGAATACATTTCATCAGATATTCATGATCTATTCATCAAAAAAAATGACGATCTGTTAACATATAGTTCCACCATTCAACTTTTAAACTGGTCAATAAAAGATGATTTAGCAAACTTTAATTCTGATCTGCTGGTTGACAGCAAATTAGAAGGGCTGCTTAAAAATGAGGTTATTTATCAAGGCACAACTTTTATAGATTTCCAGGCTGAAGCTAATTATCCTTATCCAAGTGAAAAAGAAATGGAATCTATCTCAGGTGTAGTAGAAATGAGAATGGGAAGTAGAATGCACCCCTGGTTAGCTCCTTCAATTAATGGTAAAGCATTATTTAATGCCCACACAAATAGAATAGTTAATAACTTTGATGCTGAAGGAGAAAAGATTACAGTTAAAGGTTACAGCAGTAAAGATGGGCAAATTACAATGAGAG
>QBLP01000476.1 GCA_003070825.1 Halanaerobium sp.
AGCTTCTAGAGTAAGAGATTTATTTGAAAAAGGTAAGAAGAATGCACCTTGTATTATCTTTATTGATGAGTTAGATGCTGTTGGACGTCAGCGTGGTGCTGGACTTGGTGGTGGACACGATGAGCGTGAACAGACTTTAAATCAACTGCTTGTAGAAATGGATGGTTTTGAGCCAAATGAAGGGATCATTTTAATGGCAGCAACCAATAGACCTGATGTTTTAGATCCTGCTTTATTAAGACCAGGACGTTTTGATAGGCAGGTTATGGTTGATAAGCCGGATAGGGTAGGACGACAAAAAATACTTGAAATTCATGTGAAGAATAAACCTTTAGATGATGATATCGATTTAGAGGTTCTTGCTAAAAGAACTCCTGGCTTTACAGGTGCAGATATGGAAAATCTAGCTAATGAAGCTGCTATTTTAGCTGCCAGAAGATCAAAGAATATCATTGCAATGAAGGAATTTGATGATGCAATTGATCGTGTGATTGCTGGACCTGCCAGAAAAAGCAAAGTAGTATCTGAAGAAGAAAAAAATCTTGTTTCCTATCACGAGACAGGACACGCTCTGCTGGGTGAACTTCTTGAACATGCTGATCGAACTCATAAAGTAACAATTATACCGCGAGGTAGAGCCGGGGGTTTTACAGTACCCCTACCTTCAGATGATCAAAACTTTATGACTAAAGGACAGCTTTTAGATAAGGTTACTAGTTTGATGGGAGGACGTGCTGCAGAAGCAATCTTTCTTGATGATATCAGTACAGGTGCCCAGAATGATATTGAAAGATCAACTCAGATTATTAGAGCAATGGTAACTGAATATGGTATGAGTGAAAACTTAGGACCATTAACCTTAGGTCAGAAACATGATCAGCAGGTTTTTCTAGGTAGAGATATTTCTCGTCAAAGAAACTACAGTGAAGAAGTTGCTGCTCGAATTGATAAAGAAATCAGTAAAATGGTGGAAGAATGCTACAGCAAGGCGGAACGACTGCTTAGAGATAATTCCGAGACAGTAGAACGAATTGTTGCAGCTTTAAAAGAACATGAAACATTAAATGCGGATCAAATTAAACGTCTGATAAAGGGCGAAGAAATTACTGGTGATCCGGATAAAGATAGAATTGATG
>QBLP01000477.1 GCA_003070825.1 Halanaerobium sp.
GTTCAAGGCTAGTATGTGTAACATCATCATTAATAGCAAGTGTAAAGCCATTTTTAGGTTTATCCTCTTTAAGGTTATCAAATACAGCCTTAAAGTGAGTAGGTGTTGTATCTTTTGAACTTAAACCATAACGTCCACCAACAATTACAGGACGTTTTTCATGATCGTAAAATAAAGATCTTACATCTTCATAAAGTGGTTCTCCTAATGCACCAGGTTCTTTAGTTCTATCTAATACAGCAATCTTCTCAGCAGTTTCTGGAAGAGCCTTCATGAAATATTTTTCAGAGAAAGGACGATATAGCCTAACTTTAATCAGACCAACTTTTTCTCCCTGGTCAACTAAGTATTTAACTGTTTCTTCAATAGTATCAGTTGCAGAACCCATAGCAACAATAATATATTTAGCATCTTCTGCACCTACATAGTTAAATGGATGATACTCTCTACCTGTCAGTTCAGAGATTTCCTGCATATAATCTTCTACAATATCAGGTATTGGTTCGTAGAAACTATTACAAGCTTCACGTGCCTGGAAGAAAATATCAGGGTTTTGAGCTGTTCCCATAGTTTTAGGACGCTCAGGATTTAATGCTCTATGTCTAAATTCGCTAACTTTACCATAGTCAACCAATTCTGCTAGATCATCATAATCTAAAACTTCTATTTTTTGGTACTCATGAGATGTTCTAAATCCATCAAAGAAATGTACAAAAGGAATGCTTGATTTAATTGATGCAAGATGTGCAACACCAGCTAAATCCATAACTTCCTGCACACTACCGGAAGCTAACATAGCTGTACCAGTCTGACGAGTAGCCATCACATCAGAGTGATCACCAAAAATTGATAGAGCATGTGTAGCAACAGTACGTGCACTAACATGAAAAACGCCAGGTAATTGTTCACCAGCAATTTTGTACATATTAGGCAGCATTAATAATAATCCCTGAGAAGCTGTGAAAGTAGTTGTTAAAGCTCCTGCCGCTAGGGACCCATGTACTGCACCAGATGCCCCTCCCTCAGACTGCATTTCAGTTAATTTCACTTCTTGGTCAAAAATGTTTTTACGACCATTTGCACTCCATGAGTCAACTAATTCAGCCATTGGAGATGAAGGAGTAATAGGATAGAT
>QBLP01000478.1 GCA_003070825.1 Halanaerobium sp.
AAAATATGCAGCGCAATATACGGAAAACATTGAGTTTTCTGCAGAAGATGCTTCCCGCAGTGATGTTGATTTTCTGGCCCGCTTATTTGAAGCAGCCATTGATGCTGGAGCCAAGGTAATTAATATTCCGGATACAGTTGGTTATTCTGTACCTTCTGAATTTGGTGCTTTGATCAAAGATGTTAGGGAAAAAACTCCTAACATAGATCAGGTAGATATCAGTGTCCACTGCCATAATGATTTAGGTTTGGCAGTTGCAAATTCACTGGCTGCTATTGAAAATGGGGCAACTCAGGTCGAAGTTTCAGTCAACGGAATTGGAGAGCGGGCTGGTAATGCTGCTTTAGAAGAAATTGTAATGGCTCTTTACACCAGAAAAGATTATTATGGCCTTGATGTGACTCAGGATACAACCCAGATTGCTCGTTTATCAAAGTTGGTTGCAAATTCTACCGGAGTTTCCATCCAGGCTAATAAAGCAATAGTCGGGGCTAATGCCTTTGCCCATGAGGCTGGAATCCATCAAGATGGTGTGATTAAGGAAAGAACCACTTATGAGATTATGGATGCCAAAACTATTGGTTTAGACCATAATAAGCTGGTACTTGGTAAACACTCAGGCCGCCATGCTTTGAAGGATTTCTTAGATAAATATGATTATGAGCTGGATGATGCAAGCTTTGAGGGTTTCTTTAAGCGTTTTAAAGATTTAGCAGATAAGAAGAAAAATGTAAGCAACGCTGATATCATAGCTCTGCTTGACAATGAGCTTTATGATTATGAAAAAACATTTGAACTTGAATATATATCTGTTCTAACCGGTCGGGGTTTACTGCCGACAGCTACTGTTAGATTGAAAAAGGAAGGTGAGATCATTCAATCTGCAGCTTGTAATGGAGATGGACCGGTTGATGCAATATTCCAGACAATTAATGAACTGACCGGAATGGAAAATATTAAGCTGATGTCCTATAAAATTGATGCAGTAACAGAAGGTAAGGATGCCCTTGGTGAGGCTTTTATTGCTTCAGAAATTGATGGGAAAATCTACACAGGCCATTCTTCCCAGACAGATATTACTGAGGCCAGTGCTGCGGCCTATATTGAAGCAATTAATAAGTATCTAGTCTATAA
>QBLP01000094.1 GCA_003070825.1 Halanaerobium sp.
AGATGTGTATAAGAGACAGCTATAATAATTATAATACAAAGGTCAGAGAAGGTCAAGAGACAAAATAGAGGAAATTAATCTTTTTAATTGAATAAGTAATGTAAAGGGGTACCGGGAACTTGGATAATTTTACAAGTTAAAAACAGTTTTATTTATAAAAATAGAAAAATTATCCAAGTACCCGGTACCAGGAAGGAAGTGATTAAGATTTCTCAATTAGATTTTTTACAGGCTTTAAATAAATTTAAAAAATATCTTGATGTGGAAAAAGGATATTCGCAGCTGACAATTAAGGAATATGACAGTGATCTGCATCAATTACATAAATATCTGAGAGAAGAATTAGATTTTGAGGAAGGTTTTAAGCCGGATGATGTTGATCGACTTGATATCTCAGAGTTTCTGGCTGACGCAGTGATTATTAATGACAATAAGGCAGTTACTAGAAATCGTAAACTCTTTGCTGTCCGTTCTTTTTATAAGTATCTTCTCCACTACGGGATTGTGACCAAAAACCCGGCTGAAGCGATAGAGAGCAGCAAAACTGATAACAGGCTGGAGCCGATTTATTTAAAGCTCAAAGAAGCTCAGAAATTTATTCAGGCAATTGATGAGCATGGTGGTATCAACCGCCTGCGGGATCTGGCAATAGTTAAGCTTTTCCTCTATGCCGGCCTCCGGATTTCTGAACTCGTTAACTTAGATTTTGACAATATTGATTTTGAAGATGGTTCAATTAAGTTTTACGGTAAGGGTAAAAAGGAGCGTTATGTGCCGCTGCATAATGATGTTGTTCTGGCAATCAGGCGCTATATGCGGGAGAGAAATTCGATTAAAATTAAGGACAGTGATGCCCGGCAGGCTGTTTTCATTTCCCGCCACGGCAGAAGGATCAGTCCGAGGACTATTCAGCTTTTCGTCAAAAAATATGCTAAAAAAGCAGGTCTAAGTAGAGCTGATAAAATTACTCCTCACAAACTCCGCCATACTTTTGCTTCTACTCTTTACAGACAGACAAAGGATATCAAGATACTGCAGGACCTTTTGGGGCATGCCAATCTTTCTACAACCCAGATTTACACCCATGTCGACACTGAAGAAAAGAAAAATGCTATTGATGAAATGCCTGATTTTTAGAACTTAAAAGCCAACTAATTCAAAAAAACCGGGTTTCTGGAAATATTATCCAGGTACCCGGTACCATCTAAATTATTTTTTTCAATTTTTCTACCAGTTCATCAATTTCAAATTTAGTAATATTAAGTGCCGGTAAAAAGCGGATCACTTTACCTTTAACTATATTAAGCAGAACTCCTTCTGCCTGAGCCTGATCTCTTAAATCAGGAATTTCTTCTTTTAGTTCAATTCCAAGCATTAAGCCAATTCCTCTAACTTCTTTAATCTTATCGGATTCAAGTTCTTTTAATTTATTTAAAAAATATTCTCCTCTTTCAGCAATTGAATCTTCCATTGTCTCTAATTTTTCCAGCACCACTTTTGCCCCTCTTAAGGCCAGTGGGTTGGGAGCAAAGGTTGAGCCGTGATCACCTGGTTCTAAAACCTCGGTCATTTCTCCCTTCATAACCACAGCACCCAGAGGTAGACCACCACCAAGTGCTTTAGCAGCAGTAATTAAATCAGGTTTAAGATCAAAGTGTTCGTAGGAATATCTTTCTGCTGTTCTGTAAAGACCGGCCTGAACCTCATCAACCGCCAGAATCCAGTTATTCTGATCAATCTTCTTATTTAATTCAGCTACAAATTCTGCTGATGCCGGCTGAACTCCACCAGAGCCCTGCAGTGGTTCAAAAAACACTGCCTTGATATCAGGGTTTTGAGCTGCAGTCTCTTTTAGACTCTCAAGATCATTAAACTCAGCTTCGATTGTATCCGGCAGCAGAGGCTTAAACTGATCTCTGATCCCGGGGAAACCATTAACCGAAAGTGCTCCCAGGCTTCTGCCGTGGAAAGAATTGCTGAAAAATAGTATCTTGCCTTCTCCAATTTTCTTTTTAATAATCTTTAAAGCAAGCTCAGTTGCCTCGGTCCCAGAATTAACAAAAAATGCTTTATCACCAGGGTCAGTTATTAACTCAGCTACTCTTTCTGTATCCTGGTCCAAAAAATAATTAGATGTATGTGCATATTTATGCAGTTTATCACTGATTGCATCCACAACTTCAGGGTGGCTGTGGCCTAAGGCCATTACACCAATGCCCGCAAAGGTATCAAAGTATTTATTGCCTTCCTGATCGTAGATATATACTCCTTCTGCCTTCTCGATTGTAAAATCATAACTGTTATAAAGTTCTAAATAACGCATTTTAATACACCCTTTTTAAAATTATTTGGGAAAATTTATATTCCTGCCTATTTAAAAGCTGACCAGAATAAATCCAGCCAGCTTAGAATTTATACTTTTAAGTTTTTATAACTTAATTTAGAATGATTTTTAATAAATCATAATCTAATCTATTTTTATTTATAGCTATTTACAGCTGACGCAGACTGGCCATTACTTCAGTTTTCTGTTTTGTCTTGTCATCTACATCCTTAATCTTTTTAGCAGGAGCACCGGCATAAACAGCGCCTGCAGGTACATCATCAATTACAATTGAGCCTGCTGCAATTACAGCACCTTCACCGATCTGAACTCCTTCTAAAACAACTGCATTGGCACCGATTAGGACATTATCTTCCACAACAACCGGGTCAGCACTCGGCGGCTCAATTACTCCAGCCAGCACAGTTCCCGCACCGATATGGCAGTTGTCACCAACAGTCGCCCGTCCTCCGAGCACTGTATTCATATCAATCATTGTATTGGCGCCAATCTTAGCCCCAATGTTGATTACTGCTCCCATCATTAAAACACAGCCATCACCAATTTCAACCTGATCCCGGATATGTACCCCTGGCTCTATGCGGCAGTTGTACTGGCTGTAATCAGCTAACGGAATAGCAGAATTTAATCTGTCCATTTCAATTCTGGACTGAGTTAATTTATCGCCCAGCTTTTCTTTTAAAGATTCTGCTTCTTTCAGCTCACAAAAAACAACGCCGGAGCTGTCATCACCATAATATTCGTAGCTGCTTAAAACTTCTTTTAATCCTTCACCCTGGATATAAAACTTAATAGGTGTTTTTTTAGTTGAATTTGAAATATAGTCAATTAAATCGTAAGAATTCATTTTTTTGCCTCCACTTATATCTTTTTATTAAATTTATCATTTTGTCTTAAGATTGATCACTTAAAATTTGACTGAATGTATAAAAACCAGGATCAAGCTCTAAAATTGCCTCAGCACTCATTAAGACACCTCTGGTAAAAGCCTCTCTTGAGTAAGCTCTGTGCTTTAAAGTCAGCACCTCACCGGTACTGGCAAAGTCAACTTCGTGTTCCCCAAACTCTGATCCCAGTCTTTTAGAATGCATTTCTACCTCTCTATCCAGAAGATCTCCCAGCATAATTGCTGTTCCGGATGGTTTATCCTTTTTAAAACGGTGGTGAGTTTCGGAAATTTCAATATCCCAGTCCTGGTCCACATACTGATTTACCTTTTTGATCAGTTCAGATAAGATATTAATACCAATCGAAAAGTTAAAGCTCTGAATCACCGGTGCTTTTTCTGCCAGTTGATCCAACTTAGTAAAATCTTCTTCATCAAGTCCAGTTGTTCCTATAACCAGCGGCACCTCTTTTTCTTCAATCACTCTGACTGTATCAGAAAAGGCTTCTTTTAAAGAAAAATCGATAATCACTTCCGGCTTTTCTATTTCTTTTTCACCGTTTTCATCTTTCTGATAGACCAGCTCGTAACCGGCTTCAGAAAATAATTCTTCTATTGCCTGGCCCATCCGGCCTGAATATCCTATAATTCCATACTTCATACTATATCAAGCTCCTTCATTTCTGTTAAGATTAACTGCTGATGCTCTTTACTTAAATTAACTAAGGGACGTCGCAGATTATTATTGGAGAGCCCAAGCTGCTGCATCGCAAATTTAATTGGAATTGGATTAACATCAACAAATATTAAGCGCATTAGTTTTAAGTATTTATAATGTAGGTCTCTGGCTGCCTGATAATCCTCAGCTAAAATATGAGAAGTGATTTTTTTCATTACACCCGGCAGTAAATTAGAAAATACAGAGATAACTCCACTGCCTCCGGACATCATCAGCGGTAAAGCCTGGTCATCATTGCCGGAAAGAATTGTTTTATTGGCTCTGACCAGCTCAATCACATTTAAAATCTGGCTCATATCACCACTGGCTTCTTTGATGGCTGCAATATTATCTTCCATTTCGGACATTTTCTTAAAAGTTTCCGGCTCAATATTAACTCCGGTTCGGGAAGGAACATTATAGGCAATGATCGGCAGCTCAGTTTTTCTGGCCACATATGTGTAGTGGTCAATTAAACCCTGCTGGCTTGTTTTATTATAATAAGGGGTTACTATTAAGAGTCCATCAGCACCATTTTCTGCTGCCAGCTCATTCATTTCAACAACCTTAGAGGTATCATTGGTTCCAGTTCCAACAATTACCGGCACCTTACCATCAGCCTTGCTAACTGCCATTTCTGTTAGCAGTCTTCTTTCTTCTAAATGAACGGTAGGTGATTCCCCAGTTGTTCCCAGCACAACCAGAGCATCAACTTCATTTTCTAATTGATGGTCCAAAATCTTATCAAAAAGCTCGTAATCAACTTCACCGTTGTCCTTAAAAGGAGTAATTAACGCCGTACCTACACCTTTAAACATATTAATAGCCTCCTATTACAGTAGTTGTGTAATCTTCAAAAGTCTCATCCCGCCTGATCTGTTTAACCTCACCGTCAGTTGTGTATAAAAACTCTCCATTTCTGAGCATACCATTATAATTAAAACCCATTGCGTGTCCGTGAGCACCCGTATCGTGAATAACCAGTAGGTCACCCAGTTTACTTAGCGGCAGCCTGCGGTCAATTGCAAACTTATCATTATTTTCACAGAGGGAGCCGATTACATCATATTCTTCAAATTTATCTTCTCCTCTGGCTTCTGCATCAATATTTGTTAAATGGTGATAGCTTCTGTACATGGCAGGCCTCATTAAATCAGACATTGAAGCATCTACACCCAGGTAGTTTTTATAAGTTTCTTTTTCCTTGATCACCCTGGTTACTAAATAGCCTGACTCTCCGGTAATGTAGCGGCCTGATTCCATATAAATTTTAGGCTGCAGTCCATTTGACTTTAAAACTTTATCGTATGATTCATTAACTGCACCTGCAATCGCTTCGACATCAACCTCTGTCTCAGCCTGATAGGGTATTCCGATTCCTCCCCCAATATTAATGAAGTCAATTTCAACTTGATATTCTTCAATTATCTCTCTGGCAAAATTGAAAAGCATTTCTGTATATTCACCAAAAATCTGGGGGGCGTTTTCATTAGAAACTACCATAGTGTGCAGTCCAATTGAGTCGATTCCCTGCTCACTCAAAAAAGCCACCGCTTCTTTAATCTGTTCTGCGGTTGAACCAAATTTTGACTCCTTGGAATCACCCATTATTTCATTTTCAATTGAGCCGGGGTTTAGTCTAAAACAGATATTATCCGGTATTATCTTATTTTCAAAAAGCTCATAAATATCTGCAGCCCAGTCAATATTAATAATACAGCCGCGGTCAACTGCATATTGATAGGCATCCATAGTGGTCAGATTGGAAGTAAACATTATCTCCTCACCATTAAAGCCGGCAGCTTCTGCCAGTTTAATTTCCGGCACAGTTGCTGCATCAACTCCACAGCTATTTTCCTTCATCACCTTTAAAATATGAGGGTTGGGATTGGCCTTAATGGCAAAATACTCCTTAAAATCAACCCAGCTAAAGGCACTGATCAGTCTATTTAAACGGTCTACAATTGTCCTTTCGTCATAAATATGAAAAGGAGTTCCATATTCTCTAACTGTCTCTTTAATTTTTGCTTCAGGTATAGTTATTGTTTTCATAAATCTACTCCATTTTTAAATTATTGTCTAAAATTATTTTATCACAATTTGCTGGCAAAAGAAAAATATCTATAGATAACAAAAACTCAGCGAAATCGCTGAGTTAAATACTTAATCAGAGAAATCACCTCTTCCATCTTTCGAGATAGCTCAACATCAGCAGCCTGGATAAAACTACTAATGACAGTTCTGCATATTTTTTATGCAGACCCAGCAGACAGCCATTAAACCCTGGCTGAAAGCTTCGGCAAATTAGCCTTTCTTCTGCAGCAGCGGTTTAAGCTTAAGCCGGCAGAATACTGATCAAAATTTGCGCCTCTACCTCATCAGAAGTGATGAGGCATTTTCCTATTGAAATTTATTATCTTTTAACTTTGTTTAAGTATATATAATTGAAGAAAAGTTGTCAAGAAATAAATG
Source organism: Halanaerobium sp. (assembly GCA_003070825.1). Lineage (GTDB taxonomy): Bacteria > Bacillota > Halanaerobiia > Halanaerobiales > Halanaerobiaceae > Halanaerobium. Next base: position 6,421 of record QBLP01000094.1, read on the forward strand.
ATAATTTTTCTCACTAAATTTCTAGCTTCAAGTAATAGCCTTTATAGCCTCTTATCTATTTCCGGAATAATCAAAATAAGAGCAGCAGCAACAAAGCTAGAAGTAAAACTGTAAAGTAGTAATAATAAAATTGGATTACCGGCAGCCACTGAAGCCAGCACATTTCTCAGCGCCGTCCCTAAAATTGTATCGGTTAGAGTTAAAGTAAAATAAAAACCGCCTCCAAAGCCGACAGCTAAGATCAAAAAACTAAAGAATTTACTGTAGTTTTGCCTTAAAATTCTTTTGATTAAAACAGCCATTACAGCATAGAAGAAAATAAAAAATAACTGCTGAAAAAAGAAAAGTAAGGCCATAATAAAGTTAAGTAGAACTAAAGTAGTATATTC
>QBLP01000479.1 GCA_003070825.1 Halanaerobium sp.
TATAGATACAGGCCCTTTCTGATCAACTAGGTATTTATATAACTCAAATAATCTGGTACTTTTTTTCATTTTAAGCGAACAGCTTCGCTATATAACCAATTATTATACCAACAACTCCGAAATCGGCATCACCAAAGGTTGTATTTGCAAAACCAAGTGATCCTAAGACCGGTAATAAGAGCGCTGGTAAAAATGAGATTAAGACACCATTAACAAAGGCACCAAGCATTGCTCCCTTCTTACCACCTGTGGAATTACCAAATACTCCCGCAGTTGCTCCGGTAAAGAAGTGAGGAACCATTCCGGGAATAATTAAGGCCAGACCCAGAGGTCCAAGGAAGAACATGCTGACAAGCCCCCCTAAAAAGCTGAATAAAAAACCAATAATTACTGCATTTGGTGCATAGGTAAAGGTTATCGGACAGTCCAGTGCAGGCTTTGCATCCGGAACTAATTTTTCACCAATACCCTGGAAGGCAGGAACAATCTCACCAATGATCATTCTTACACCAGTTAAGATAATGTGAACACCAGCTGCAAAAGTAATACCCTGCATCAGTGCGAACATAAAGATACTCTGTCCACCCGAATACTGAGAATAAATGTCACGACCAGCAATTAAAGAAACTATAAAGAAAATAATGATCATAGTCAGCATAGTAGCAAGAACTGATTCTTTTAAGAAGTTCAAATATTTAGGAACTTTAATATCTTCAGTGCTGTCTTCTGGATCTCCAACTACCTTACCAACAAGACCTGCTGCAACATAACCAGTTGTTCCAAAATGACCGAGTGCAACATCAGTACCACCGGTAATTTTTTTCATAAACGGTTCTGCTAAAGCCGGGAAAAGCACCATTACAAAACCTAAAATTACAGCTCCAACAGCTATTAAAGGTACTCCTGTTAATCCTGCTGTACTTAAAACTGCTGATAATAAGGCTGCCATAAAGAAAATATGATGCCCGGTAAGGAATACATATTTTAATGGTGTAAATCTTGCAAAAAGCAGATTAGCTATAAAACCAAAAGCCATAATCAAAGCAGTTTCTGTACCAAGTGTCTGCTGTGCCAAAGCCACAATTGCTTCATTTGTTGGTATAACTCCCTGAACTGTCTCTTATACACATC
>QBLP01000095.1 GCA_003070825.1 Halanaerobium sp.
GTCTAAATCATAAGGATAAACTGGATTAGTTACAAATCCTTTAACAGCCTGAAAATCTTTAGTTTTTTTTATCAATGTTTCACCCTCAATTAAAGATAAAAGTCTGGTATTAAAACTTATATAAAAATTTCGGCTGCTATTACTGCTTAAAAAATTAAGATAAGACAGATAGTCTTTAAAATAGGACCCCATTGTTTCTTCAGTAATAGATGGACTTTTGAGTACTAAATCAAATTTCTTCTCTGTTTTATTTAAATCTTTAATAATTTCCTGTATATCACGAAGAGAATTAAAGTTAAGCTCAATTTTAAAATCTGACTCTTCTGGCATTAATTTAACCATTTTTTTATAGTATTCTTTTTTATCACTGCAGCTTAATTGTGAATAATCAAGATTACTATCTTTAATATAAAAATTCTTCTGACCAAGTTTCAAATTATTAGCCAGCAAAAGTTTAACTTTATGATAGTCAACTCTATTATTCTGATCAAGAAAATTAATTAATAAAGTATAAACATTATTCACCTATACCACCCCTTACCCAATCTTATTGAACAAAAAGTTTTTTAGTATTGAATCATTATTTTTTAAAGCCGGGAAGTTCTCTAAAACTCCCCGGCTCTAATATTTGTTAAATGTGTTTAGCCGCTTCTTCCTTTGGTATCCCTTTTATTTTTGCAACTACAATTGTTCTTAAATCTGTAACTAAAGAATAAAAAATAGGAATCACAAAAATAGTCAGGAATGTAGCAAAGGTTAAGCCACTAACAATTACAATCCCCATCGGCTGGGTTGATTCGGAACCTTCTCCAATACCCATTGCTATTGGCAGCAGACCCAGAATTGTTGTCAATGCTGTCATCATAATTGGCCTCAATCTTACAGTTCCAGCTGTAATAATAGCTTCTATTTTTTCGGTACCACTTCTGCGCAGCTGATTAATATAATCAACCATAACTATCGCATTATTTACAACTATACCAGCCAGAGTGATTAAACCTAATATCGATGCCACCGAGACTATAGAGTTAGTAATATACAATCCGAAGATAACACCAATCACTGCCAGAGGAATAGAGAACATAATTGTAAAGGGATGGATCAGCGATTCAAACTGAGAAGCCATAACCATATAAATCAGAATTACCGCCAGTCCAAAAGCCATCGCAAGACTGCTAAATGATTCCTGCATATCAGCAAATTCACCTTCATAACTAAATCTATATCCGTCCGGTAAGTCTAGCTTAGATAAACGAGACTGAATCTGCTCCATAACTGTACCAAGATCCACACCATGTATGTCAGCAGTTATTTCAGAATAACGTTCCTGATCCTGACGTAAAATTTCTACAGGTCCTTCATCAATTTTCAGACTTGCTATCCTATTTAATGGTATCATCTGTCCACTGGCAGCTTGAATGTTAAGTTCAGGCACCTGAGACATCTGTCCTATTTGATCTTCTTCTAGACGAACTCTAATATCATATTCATCACCTGCAACCTCGTATCTTGTTGCAGTACTTCCATTAATTGCTGTCCTGACTGTATTTGCAATTCGACTTACATTTAAACCAAAGCGACTTGCAATAGAGCGGTTAACCTTTATTCTATATTCCGGCTGACCTTCAGAAAAACTATCTTCAATTTCTCTTAAGCCTTCAATATCTTCTATTGCGGAAACAGCTTTGGCAGTTTCTCTCTTCAATATATTTAAATTATCTCCAAGAAGTTTTACATTGACTGGAGAACCTCCCCCACTCATACCCTGCTGTTCTTCAACAGAGATGTCTACATCAGGAATGTTAATGCTCTGCCGTACTTCTTCCATTACTTCCGAAGTTGATCGATCTCTTTCAGCTAAATCTACAAGCTGAACACTTATATTGCCAAGGTGACTGCTGGTAGAAGTAGACATCATCTGACCACCAGACCCAACTGTGGCAATTATTGTTTCTACTTCATCTATTCCTGTCAATACAGACTCAATTTCAGTCGAAACTTCGTTAGATCTAGATAAAGCAGTCCCCACTGGTAGTTCGTAGCTAACCGAAAATGCACCCCGATCATTATTCGGCATAAACTCAAATCCTAACTGAGGTATTAAGGCGAAACTGCCAACTAATAAAACTATCAATAAAACAACAAAGACCCAGCGATGTTTAAGAGCTCTGCTAAGTGCTCCCCGGTAAATTCTTTTTATCCTACCTTCTTTTTTATTTCTATCTAATTCTTTCTGCTTAACTTTTAAGATCTTAGAAGCCAGCATTGGAATTAAGGTTAAAGCGACCATCAAGGAAGCAATTAGAGAAAAAGCTACTGTTAAGGCTAAATCCTGAAAAAGCTGGCCTGCCATTCCTTCGACAAAAACAATAGGTAAAAAGACTACAACAGTAGTAACTGTAGAAGCAGCAATAGCCATTCCAACCTCAGAAGCCCCTTCGCGAGCGGCTTCAATTTTACCTACTCCCATACTTCGATAACGATAAATATTTTCCAGTACAACTACAGCATTATCAACCAGCATACCTACCCCGAGGGCAAGCCCCCCCAGCGAAATAACATTTAAATTAACATCAGCAAAATACATTAAAATAAAGGTACCAATGATAGAAATCGGCATTGCTGTTGCTATAATTATTGTACTGCGGATATTTCTTAAGAATAAGAAAAGTATAATTACGGCCAGAAGACCTCCTAAAATAGCATTCTGACTCACACTGGCAATGGAATCCTCTATAAATTCCGATTGATCCATTGCTATTGCAAAATTATAATTAGGATAATCATTTCTGATTCGGTCCATTTCTTGCCTAACAGCACTTGCTACTTCAACAGTATTTGCATCAGTCTGTTTCTGGATTGAGAGCGTTAAGCTGCGCTTCTCATTAGTCCTGGATAAAGTTGTCAGATCAGAAAATCCATCTTTAACTTCTGCAACATCAGATAATTTAATATGGCCATTTCCAACTGGGATATTTATATTTCTTATCTCATCTAGATTAGAAAATTTACCAACGGTTCTAACTAAAAATTCTTTATCTCCCTGGCGAACATCACCTGCCGAAACATTTACATTTTCAGCCCGGACGATATTGGTAATTGTATCAAAGTCAAGATTATAATGACTTAATTGATCTCGCTTAAGAGATACAATTATTTCTCTTGTCAATCCCCCCTGCATATTTACCTGGGCAACACCCGAAATTCTTTCTAGTCGGGGAATCAGCTCATCTTCAACCTCTTTTTTTAGTTCATCAATCTCTAAACCCTGAGCTGAAACACCATAATTCATAATCGGCATCATGGAAGGATCAAATTTGAAAATCATTGGACTGTCAGCATTTTCAGGTAAAGCCATACTGCTGATTAAATCTACCTGTTCTCTTAAATCCTGCACAGCAAAATCCATATCTCGACCCCAGTTAAATTCTACAACCACTGTTGACGATCCCATTGAGGAAGTTGAGGTGATACCTTTAACTCCTTCAACAGTAGCTACTGAGCTTTCTATCTGCTTTGTAATTAAATTTTCTATTTCTTCAGAACCAACACCTTCATAAGTTGTAATTATCGCCGCTCCCGGAAAAGTAATATCAGGAAAAAGATCGAGACTTAAGCGGGAAAGTGCTACTGATCCAATCAGCAGCACCATTAAAATAATCATAGCAGTTGTAACTGATCTTTTTATCGAGAAATCGGATAACTTCACTGATTTCTCACCTCAACTTTCTGGCCTGCTTCTAAGTTGTTTTGACCTCTAATTATAACTTCCTGGTTTGCTTTTAACCCCTGCAGAACTTCAACTCTGCTGTCAGTACTGATCCCAATACTTATATCTCTTCTTACTGATTTCCCATCTTCTACAACAAAAACATGAGGATTATCACTGTTTAAATTAACGACACTTTCGATTGGAATCACTACCGCAGAACCCGACTTACCTTTAGTAATTCTTACATCAGCAAACATACCAGCTCTTAATCTGTGATCCTGATTGGGAATTTTAATTTTCACCAGAAAGGTTCTGCTGGCTTCATCTGCTGCGGGAGCAATATTAGTTATTTCTCCTTCAATGTAATGCTGCATTGTCTCACCTCTAACATCAACTGTATCACCTTTTTTAATTGCAGAAACAGTCGCTGCAGTAACATTTATTTCAGCAAATAATTGATCAATATTGATTAGATTAACCACTGTCTGACCTGCGGGAATCATTTCTCCTGCCTCAACATTGACTCTATTTACTAAACCAGAAAAAGGAGCATTAACCTTTGTTTTATCAATTTGATCTTCAATTTCAGCCAGGCTTGCTTTTGCCTGCTTAACCGAGGCCAGACCAGCCCTTACTCTTTCTTCGCGAGGCCCTCTTTCTGCTGCTTCTAAATTAGCTTTAGAAACTTTGAGATTTGTGCGGGCACTATTAACCTGACTTTTGGCATTTTCCAGCTGTTGTTTCAATTCTGTTGGATTATTATAAGTTGCTTTGGTCAGCTTATAATTCTTTTCAGCTGCTGCAAGTGCAGTTTCAGCCTGTTCAACTGATATCTGGGCATTTTTATAAGTTGACTCTGCATTTTCAAAAGAAGTTTTTGCATTTTCATATTCTCTTTCCGAAATCACATTATCATCATACAGCTTTTGCGAACGCTCATATTCTCTTTTTGCCTGATTAAAATTAACTTCAGCCTGATTAAGATTCTGCTTTGAAGTTTGCAGCTGCTGACGTGCATTATTAAGCTGCTGCTCTGCATTTACAAGCTGCTGTTCTAATGTCCGTCTTTCCTTATATAATTCCTGCATTAACTCTAAATTTGTTTCTGCACTTTCCAGACTGGCCTGGGCATCTTCGTAAGCTGCTCTGGTTCTGGCCAATTCTTCTTCAGTGGTTCCATTTTTGAGCTCCTCATAACTGGCCTGGGCACTGTTTAAAGCTGCTTCAGCACGATTTTTTTGAATCAGCAGCGCCTCTTCATCTATTTTTATTAATTGAGCATCTTCGTCTACCTGATTACCCATTTCAACATTTACCTGAGCTATTATTCCACCCGTCTGAGCAGGAATGTTAACATCCTGAATCGGAGTTAAAGTACCTGTAAAAAGTTCGTTTAGGCTTATATCATCAGTAACTGACTGAGCGGTTTCAACAATCTGGGCCTCCTGAGCCAGCACAGGTGAAGCCGTTAAAAATAAGATCAATAATAGACTGAGTATTTTATATCTATTTTTCATTTTCTACCACATCCTTAAAATATTCTTTTAAACGACCACTTTTATAAATTGTTCTAAATAATTCTATTTCATAATTATATTCAGCCTGCAGCAGAGATGTTTGAGCCTGATTGTAAGTACTCTGAGCATCAATAACATCCGTATTGCTGGCTACTCCAGCTTCATAACTCTTGTTAGCAATTTCTAAATTTTCGGCGGCATTTTTCAGGGAAAGCTGTTCTAATTCCATTGCTTCTTCAGTTTCTTTAACAGTTAGAATAGAATTTTCAACTTCAATATCTAAATTTTCCAGCAGATCCTGGCGATTATTAGCAATCTTTTCTAGTTCGTTTTCCTGTTTTTCTGCATTTATACCACCCTTACCTCCATCATAGAGGGGAACACTGACTCCCATAGTCATGGACCAACTTTTCTGATCCATAAACTCCGGTCCCTGCCAGTCATAAGATCCATTGAGCGAAACACTGGGGCGATAATACTGTCCTTCAAGCTTTTGATTTAATTTTACAATTTCTTTATTTAACTCCAGAATCATCAGCTGGGGTTCATTTCTGACTGCAGTCTGAAATAACTGCTGCTGTTCTAAATTAAGATCAAATGAAATCTCTGGCTGAGACGGATTATAACTTTTATCTGTTGTTAAAATCTGTGCCAGACGTCTTCTGGCAATCTGCAGGTCATTTCTGGCTGCTGTCAGCTCCTCTTCTGCATTTCTCTGTTCAATCTGACTCTGCAGTAAATCACGTCTGATCGCAATTCCGGCATCCAGATTATTTTTGACTATTCTTAAATGTTCATTTACTATATCCAGAGCTTCTGTGCGAATTTCAACCATCCCCTGAGCCTGCAGAACCCCATAATATGCCTGAATCAAAGAAAAAATCTGATCTTCTAAACTCTGCTCATATCTGGCTCTGGCAATTTCCAGACTGTAACTGGCAATTTCTTTCTGCATTGAAGCTCTGCCACCCAGCCAGATTGGTTGAGTTAAGGATAGGGAAGTACTGTAATTTTCATCAGGACCTTCAACAGTACTTAATGTTTCAAAGTCAAAGCTCTGCTGTCCCTCATCTAATTTAGTATAGGAAGTCTGCAGGTCAAGAGTAGGAAAATATGATCTCACAGCAAGTTCGATGTCCTTTTCTGCATTTTCAATATCTTTACGTGCATTTTCTAGAGTCCTATTTTCTGCTGCCATAATTTTTACCGCTTCTTTTAGATTAATATTTTCTGCTGCAACAGCTGCAGAAGATGAAAGCAAAAGCACAGCAGCTAAAACTATGGTGATAACTTTCTTATTTTTACTCATCAGATTGCTCCTTTCTACTAATGCCATTCATTATAAAATCATAAATAAAATTTACTTTATTTTCTACAACCTCGTCATCATCTAATATTTCTTTTGTCTGGGGCGTAAATAAAACTGATAGGATTAAAGAAGCCATATTATTGGGATTCTCACTCCTTATTAAACCTTCTGCTATTCCCTGTTCAACAATTCTAGTCACAATTTTTATATTTTTTTTCACTAGCATTGCATAAAAATATTTAAGCATTGTCAAATTTAAGTTATTGAGAACATATACTATCTACAGAATATTCAGTCACTACCTTATCCTTTTT
>QBLP01000480.1 GCA_003070825.1 Halanaerobium sp.
CTCAATGTTATCTGTATACTGAGCTGCATATTTAACAGCCTCAACTGCATTATTTAAAACTTCGTCTTCTGACATCTGCAGTTTATATTCTAAGTGAATCGGTGAAGATGCGATGAAAATATGGATTCTTGGATTTCCGGCACCCTTTACAGCCTCCCAGGCCCGATCAATATCACTCTTACGGCATCTGGCCAGAGCTGCAACTTCAACTTCCTTTACATTCTCAGCAACCATTTTAACAGCATTAAAGTCACCATCGGAAGAAATCGGAAAGCCGGCTTCAATTACATTGACCTTCATCTTGGCCAGCTGTTTGGCAATTGCCAGCTTTTCTTCAGGGATTAAAGTAACCCCCGGAGACTGCTCACCATCTCTTAGTGTTGTATCAAATATTTTAACGCTTGCCATTTTATTTCACCACCTTTAGTCTGTCCTCGATAATTAGTCAATCCAGGACATCATCTTTCTTAATTTACGTCCTACTGCTTCTATCTGAGAATTTTCGTCTTTTTCGGTTAAGGAATTAAATACAGGGCGGTTTGCCTGATTTTCTAAAATCCACTCTCTAGTGAATTTACCGGTCTGAATATCTTCTAAAACTGCCTGCATATTTTCTTTAACATGCTCGTCGATAACCCTCGGGCCGGAAACTAAATCTCCGTACTGAGCTGTATCCGAAATAGAATCACGCATGGTAGAAATTCCGCCTTCAAACATCAGGTCTACAATTAATTTCAGCTCATTTAAAACCTCAAAATAAGCGATTTCTGGCTGGTACCCTGCTTCAACTAGAGTTTCAAACCCTGCTTTTACAAGTGCTGTTGTTCCCCCACATAATACTGCCTGCTCACCAAAGAGGTCAGTTTCTGTTTCTTCTTTAAAGGTTGTCTCAATAACTCCGGCGTGAGTACAGCCGATTCCTTTAGCATAAGCTAAACCTAAATCATAAGCTTTACCTGTATAATCCTGGTATACAGCCAGTAAGCCGGGAACACCCTTACCATCTTCATATAGTCTGCGCACTAAATGTCCGGGTGACTTGGGTGCAACCATAAAGACATCAACATTTTTCTGGGGTACAATCTGATCATAGTGAATATTTAAACCGTGTGAGAAAACTAAAG
>QBLP01000481.1 GCA_003070825.1 Halanaerobium sp.
CTTTTTGAAGAATTTGGTTTTAATTATTTGGGTCCAATTGATGGACATAATATTATAGAGTTGATGAAGCATTTTAAACAGGCAGAAGCGATTAAAGGGCCTGTGCTTTTACATGTTGTAACTAAAAAAGGAAAAGGCTATCCACCTGCTGAAAAGAATCCCGATAAATTTCATGGAGTTGGAGCCTTTAATATTAAGGATGGCAGTTCTAAGAAATCTAAATTAAAGCCGAGTTACAGCCAGATCTTTGGTGAGACTTTAAGCAGAATGGCTGCTGCAGACAAAAAAATTGCCGGAGTTACTGCGGCAATGGCAGCTGGAACCGGATTGGATATTTTTGCTGAGGCATATCCAGAGCGCTATTATGATGTAGGGATAGCTGAACAGCATGCGATAACTATGAGCACCGGTTTGGCCCGTGGAGGCATGAAACCAGTAGCTGCTATTTACTCTACTTTTTTACAGCGGGGGTATGATCAGGTGATCCATGATGCTGCTCTGCAGAATATTGATTTGACAATAGCTGTAGATAGAGCCGGAATTGTTGGTAATGATGGTGAAACACACCAGGGGTTATTTGATTATTCATTTCTGAGGCCGGTACCCAACTTAGTGATGATGGCTGTCAAAGATGCAGAACAGCTGCAGCAGATGCTCTATACAGCAGTAAATTATGAAGGACCTGCAGTACTTCGCTATCCCCGGGGAACTGCTGCTGGAGAATATACACCACGCAAAGTTGAAGAACTGCAGCAAATTGAAATTGGAAAAGCGGAAGAATTAATTGAGATCAAAGAAGATATGGATCTTACAATTTTAGCAGTTGGTTCAACTGTTATTCCTGCTCAAAAAGCTGCTGAAATATTGAATAATAATGGCTATCAAACTGCAGTTGTTGATGCCCGCTTTATTAAACCACTGGATGAAGAAATTATCCTAAAAGCGCTTAAAAACTCGAAAAATATAATAACTGCTGAAGAACAGGTTTTGGCAGGCGGTTTTTCTTCTGCTGTTTTAGAATTAGCAGCTGATAGAGGAGTCACAGTTAAAAACATTAAGCGAATCGGGATTGGAGATGAATTTGTAACCCACGGTGGAATGGAAGAAATGAAAAAAGAATATC
>QBLP01000482.1 GCA_003070825.1 Halanaerobium sp.
AGATGTGTATAAGAGACAGCTGTGGTACCAATAGCATCTGCTAAAAGAGCGCGACTTGCCTTTGGCAGATCACCGTTTTCATCAATATAACCGGCCTGCTGACTAACTCCAACCAGAGTTCCTGCTGTATCAAACATATCAACAAAGAGGAAAGAAAGAATAACTCCGATCATTCCTACATTTAAAGCTGCCCCAATATCCAGCTGAAATAATACACCTGACCAATCTGACATCTTAGGCATGGCAACTACTCCATTAAAAGCAGGGGTAACTCCATTAAACCAACCAAATACTGTAGAAGCTAAAATACCCCAAAGCAAAGCTCCCTTTACCTTTTTAGCATGTAAAATCCCTGTGAAAATTAAACCAAATAAGGCAACAAGAGCTGATCCTTCTAATAGATTACCCATTCCAACTAAAGTAGCATCATTATTAACAACTATTTCTGCATTCTGCAGACCAATAAAAGCTATAAAAAGTCCAATACCGGTACTGATACCAGTTTTTAAGGCCATAGGAATACTGTTGACTATCATTTCTCTAACTGGTGTTACACTTAAAATAATAAAAATAACACCTTCTAAAAATATAATACCAAGTGCTGCCTGCCAGCTAACTCCCATTCCAATAACTACAGAATAAGCAAAAAATGCGTTAAGGCCCATCCCAGAAGCAAGTGCAAAAGGATAGTTACTCAATAAGGCCATTGCCATTGTACCTAAAACTGCACCCATGATAGTTGCAATGAAAACTCCATCAAAAGGCATACCTGCATCACTTAAAATAGTTGGATTGACAAATATAATATAAGCCATTGTCATAAAGGTTGTAAATCCAGCAATCACCTCTGTTTTCACATCAGTATTATTTTCCTGCAGTTTAAATAAATTTTCTAAACTCCCATTATTGCTCATAAAATAAATACCCTCCTAATTTTTTAAAAAAATAAATTAAAATAGAACAAAATCCACCATTTTCAGATTAAATAAAAAAACCTGAGAAAATAGATACCCCAACTACAAGGAATCTATCTTCTCAGGTTAATCTGCCCATTAAGATAAAACATGAATTACATACATGTAATAAATTAGCC
>QBLP01000483.1 GCA_003070825.1 Halanaerobium sp.
TAAGAGACAGGGCCTAGGATGAGTATTGGAGTGAATTTAATAAATAATGAGGTTGATATATAGTGGATGATAAAATTTTAGCAATAATTCCAGCACGAAGTGGTTCTAAAAGATTAAAAGACAAAAATATTAAAAACCTTAATGGTAAACCTATGATAAGTTATACTATTGAAGCTGCTTTAAAAAGTGAAATATTTTCTAATGTTATTGTTTCAACCGATTCACACAAATATGCTGAAATTGCTGAAAAGGTCGGTGTTGAAGTTCCATTTATTAGACCAGAAAAATTAGCAGCTGATGAATCCACAACTAATGATGTTATTCTACATGCTATAAGTGAAATGGAAAAACGGAATGATGGATATGATTATTTTATGTTATTACAGCCGACTTCTCCTCTTCGAACTGCAGAGAACATAAAACGATCTTATTTTTTAGCAAAAGAAAAAAATGCTAATGCAGTAGTAAGTGTTTGCGAAACAGATCATAATCCTTTATGGAGTAACACTTTAGATAAATCATTATCTTTAGATAACTTTATTGATAAAAAAAAGGACCAAAGAAGACAGGAACTACCTACTTATTATAGATTGAATGGAGCTATTTATTTGGCTAAGGTGAGTTATTATAAAAAAAATAATGATTTTTATAATGATAAATCTTATGCATATATTATGAATAAAAGAGAGTCGATTGATGTGGATGATATAATAGACTTTAAATTAGCAGAAGTTTTAATGGAAGAAAATATAGAGTAATGGAGTATTAATTCTTAATGAACATTATAAAAACTACAAAAAATTATGTAAAAAAAATTATAGGTAAAGAAAGTTTTGAATTCATAAATCATGCGAAAAATTATATGACTGCGACTTTTTTTACTAAAGCTATTGGGTTTATATCTGTTCCAATCTTCACTAGATTAATGACACCAGAAGAATATGGGGTATTAGCTATTTTTACTTCCTTAATAGCCATATCAACTATTTTAATGGGATTAAATTTCCATGGTTCTGTAATGCGGTATTATCATGAAGAAGAAAAGAATTTTGGAGAATTTATAAGTAGTAATATTTTGTTCTTATTTTTATTTAACATATTTTCTATTTATTTTATT
>QBLP01000096.1 GCA_003070825.1 Halanaerobium sp.
ATATACAACCTGCCACATTTATAAGCTCCTTTCAATTTCCAGTATATCAATGTTACTGGAAAACAAAGCTGTTATTTACCCTTCAGAATTAACTTTACCGTGTTTACTCATTATTTCTGCTTTACCTCTTATTTTCATAGCAGAAACATTCTCAGTAAATTGAGCAGCTAAGATTTCTCCCTTATCTAATTTCTCTGTATGATTAAATTTTGTATCTTTTCCTCTTGTTAAGCCAATAATTGTAACTCCATTTTCAAGTGCCTTAATTAAAATATAATCCGCATTAACATCCATGTTTTTCCTCCTTTATCCACTTAATAATATAATAAGCAAAAAAGCATTGTCAAGAAATTTTGACATTTTTAACACAAAGTTTAGCTACATTTTAAAATTTATTCGACTCAGAGTCAAAGAAACTAAAAACATTTCCAATCTTAAAGAAATTTATACTCAGATTTTTTCATCGCCCGAGACAGTTCAGTTTGGGTCTGCTGACTGCTGTCAATGTTATACTTATCAGCAGTAATTATCAGCTTATTATTTCTTTTCAACAGAACCGGTACATTACCTTCTTTTTTTAGCAAATATCTTTTTAGTTTAGCAATTCTTCTTTGAGAAAGCTCCGAAATGTTCATCAAGAGCAATTTTTGATTTAAAGAAATTATTTTTTTAGCAATCAGCTGTCCATCACTTTTTTCTCCATAAATCAAAAGACCTTTATTTTCTCTTAAATCAAAATTAATTTTTCTAAAAAGATCAGAAAAGACTATAACCTCTATCTTATCATCTCGGTCACTGACTGTTAAAAAGGCCATTTTATTGTTCCGCTTTGTTATGTGTTCCTTATAATTAATTAAATAAGCTGCTGTTAAAACCTTCTGGCCTTCGGAAGCATCAATAACTTTAGCTAACGAATAAGTTTTTAAATATTTAAGTTTTTCCTGATACTGATCTAAAGGATGTGCTGAAAGATAGATTCCCAGAAATTCCTTTTCCTGCTCTAAAATAGTTTCAGTTTTCAATTCATCAACCTCAGTATAATTTAAATCCTCTTCCATAAACTCATTCTGATCTTCAAATAACTCTGCAAATGACTGCTGTCCCTGGGCTCGATGTTTTGATAAATTATTATACTTATTATATAAATCCTCATAATTTAAAAGCAGTGAAGCTCTGCTGACAGCAATCTGATCAAAGGCACCTGCTTTAATAAAGGCCTCCAGACTCTGGACGTTGATTGCAGAAATATCAACCCGCTTGAGAAAATCAAGTAAAGAACTGAATTCTTTTTCTTCCCTGGCTTTAATCAAAGCGCTAATTGCAGCTGATCCTACATTTTTAATTGCCTTTAAACCATAGCGGACTTTACCCTCAGCTTCAGCAGTAAAATCATGACAGCTTTGATTAATGTCTGGCGGCAGAATTTCGAGTCCAATTTCCCGGGAAGCTTTAATATAATCTGAGATTTTATCCTGATTTCCCATGACTGAAGAAAAAAGGGCAGCCATAAATTCTTCTGGATAATGATATTTTAAATAAGCAGTTTGATAGGCCAAAAAAGCATAGGCAGTGGAATGTGACTTATTGAAACCATAGCCCGCAAAATACTCCATCTGATCAAAAATCTCCTGAGCGGTAGCTTCTGCAATACCTCGCTCCACCGCACCCTTAACAAATTTTTCTCTTTCTGCAGCAACAAGTTTTAGTTTCTTTTTTCCCATCCCCCGGCGCAAAAGATCAGCTTCCCCCATACTGTATCCGGCCAGAGCACTTGCAATCTCCATTACCTGTTCCTGATATAAAATCATGCCAAAAGTTTCTTCTAAAATCGGCTTTAATTTAGGATGTAGATACTCAGCCTCTTTTTTGCCGTGCCTGATATCAATGAAATCATCAACAATATTACTCCCCAGTGGTCCCGGCCGTCCCAGAGCCAGCATGGCTATCAGATCATTAAAGCGATCCGGCTTCATCTTTCTATTTAAAGATTGAAATAAATAGGACTCCATCTGGAAAACACCGGCTGTTTTACCTGTAGATAAAAATTCATATACTTCCTGATCATCAAGGGGAAGATTATCAATATCTAGTTTTTTACCGCGGCGCTCCTCGATTAATTGTAAAGTGTTTTTAATCACTGTTAAATTTCGCAAACCTAAAAAATCCATCTTTAAAAGTCCCAGTGCTTCCAAATCTCCCATCGGCAGCTGAGTAATTACGCTCTCATCCTGCTTTTGAAGAGGTACCAATTGAGCAAGCGGCTCAGCCCCGATGATTACTCCAGCTGCATGAGTTGAAATATGGCGGGGCAGGCCCTCTACCCCACGGGCATAGTCAAGCAATTCTTTGATTTCTCCATCATTCTGGTAAAGCTCTTGTAGTTTATTTTGATCTTTAACAGACTGCTCTATTCCCTTTCGAGAAGAAATTAGCTTTGCTACCCGATCAACTTTACCATAGGGAATAGCCAGCACTCTCCCGACATCTCTGACTGCCGCCCGTGCAGCCATGGTACCAAAGGTTCCAATCTGAGCAACTCTTTCGGTTCCATATCTTTCCTTTACATATTCGATGATCTGATCCCGGTTCTCGTCAAAATCAATATCGATATCCGGCATTGTTACCCGCTCTGGATTTAGAAAGCGCTCAAAAATCAGTCCATATTTTAAAGGGTTAACCTTGGTTATATTTAAGAGATAAGCCACCAGGCTCCCGGCAGCTGAACCTCGCCCCGGCCCGACCATTATTCCATTATCTTCTGCATACTTAACAAAATCATAGACTATTAAAAAATAAGCTGCATAACCCATTTCAAATATTATTCTAAGCTCATATTTAAGCCTCTCTACTGCCTGTTGATTAGAATCCATCTTCTTTGTTTTCAAACCTTTAAAACACAATTTTTTCAAAAGATCCTCAGGCGATTTCTCTTCCCCTAAATCAGGATAATCGGGTAGATAAAAATGATTAAAATCAAGATCAAGTTCTACTCTATCTGCAATTTTAACCGTATTCTGGTAGGCAGACTCAAAATTAGGAAAAAGTTTTCTCATCTCAGCTGGAGACTTATAGTAAAATTCCTCCCCGCTAAAGGTCATCCTGTTTTCATCATCGACAGTGGTTCCAGTCTGCAGGGCCAGCAAAATATCCTGCAATTCAGCATCTTCTTTATTTAAATAATGACTGTCATTTGTTACAACAGCCGGAATGTTTTCTTCTCGGCTCAGTCTTAATAAACCCTGTGTTGCCTCTTTTTCTTTCTGAAGATTGTGGTCCTGCAGTTCTAAAAAGAAACTTTCACTGCCAAAAATAGCCTGATAGTCAGAAACTGCCTTTTTAGCCAGATCATAGTTGCCGTTAAGCAAAAGCTGAGGAATCTCCCCCTGCAGACAGGCAGATAAACAGATTATGCCCTGACTGTACTCTGCCAGCAGCTCTTTATCAACTCGGGGTTTATAATAAAAACCTTCCAGCCACGCTTTGGAAACCAGCTGAATTAGATTGTGATAGCCCTGCTTGTTTTGAGCCAGCAGTACCAGATGATAGCGCTTCCTGCTTTTTTCAAAGCGGCTGCCGGGAGCAAGATAAACTTCCGCCCCAATTATCGGCTTAATCCCCTCTTTTTTTGCCTTTCGATAAAAATCAATCATCCCATAGAGTACTCCATGATCAGTAATAGCAGCAGCTGGCATTTCATATTCTTTTGTCTTTTTAATCAGCGAATCCACTCTAATTACTCCATCCAGCAGACTGAAGGCTGTATGATTGTGAAGATGGACAAAATTGGACATTTAAACCATTCCTTTAAATTTAGGCTTGTAAAATCTTGAGTTTTTTTGTATAATATAATCAAATGTCAATTTAGGAGGTGCAAGAATGAAAGAAGAAGTACAAAAATATATTGATAAAATCAGACCAAGTCTTCAGGCTGATGGTGGAGATGTTGAACTCGTCGAAGTTACTGAAGATGGTGTTGTTAAAGTTAAGCTTTTAGGAGCCTGCAGTGGTTGTCCTATGTCAACCTTAACCATAAAAAATGGTATCGAGAGAACTTTAAAACAGAATGTTGATGGCGTTAAGGAAGTAAAACCTGTTTAATTATTCAAAAAGTTTTAAGCCTTTAATACTAAAAAAAGATTTTAAAAGCATCCTCAAAAGGGATGCTTTTTTTATTTATGATTTACTATTCAGTTTCGACTTCTGATTCATCTTTTTCTGAATTCAATTCTTCTTCTGGGATTCCCACTTCAATGTCAGAAAAAATTATCTTTTGAATATCCTGGATTGTCTGGCTTAAGGCATACTCTGCTTCTAAATATTTTTTTACATTATTATTAATCTCAATAAAATTCTGCAGGTTCTGCAATTTTTCTTTGTCTTCCTCACTTAATTCTTCTCCAGACATTCTTTTTGTCTGCATTTCCATCATCAAATTCTGATAATCACGCAGCATTTTTTTTGAACCTTCTTTGGCCATTACCTTTTTACGCAGTTCAAGGTAATTTTGATATTGATCAGAATTTTTTAATTTTCTCTGTAGTCTTCTAGCTGTATCATGTACTGACATTAAGATTCCTCCTTCAAAATTTTAATTTCAGCTTTTATTTCTTCTTCAATCTCTATTATACCAAATGTATAGTTTTTTTCCAGGCGTTTATCAGTAGGTGAACCTGGATTAAAAAATAGTTTATCACTAACTCTTTCATTAAAAGGTCGGTGTGTATGTCCAAAAACAATAATATCACTGTCAACAAAACTGTAATTTAATCCCTGCAAAATATTTCTACCCCGAAACTGATGGCCGTGAATAACAGAAATCTTCTTCCCACCTGCTTCAAAAGTAATCTTATCTTTTAACTTCTTCTGTAATTGATAACTATCTCTATTCCCAACAACTGTTTTAACTTCTGCAATTGACTTTAACTTATTTAAAAATCTTAATTCACAGTGGTCACCAGCATGAATTATCAAATCTACTTTTTTTAATTCTTTTATCAATTCTTCCGGAAAATCTTTACCTGTATTGGGCAGGTGTGTATCTGAAACAACTCCAATCTTCATTAGTTATTAAACCTCCATTAGTTTGAAAAAAACAACTTTGCCAGCAGTGGATATTTAATTTCAACAGCATCATATGGGCAGAGCTCCTGGCAGCAGAAACAGCGAATACATTCTTCTAAATCCACTTCTGGAAAATTATTCATCATTGTAATTGCCTCAGGGGGACAGTTTTCAGCACAGGTCCTGCAGCCAATACATTTATCTGCTTTAAAGACTGGTTTGGGACGCAGAAATTTTTCTAAAACATCTGATAAAAAATCAGGCAATCTTGCATCAAGCAAATTATTTTCCTTTTCAATTTTTGGAATCTCTACTTCAGCAGGAGCCTGGAGCTGATCACCCCTGAGCTCTAAATTTACTTTTTTTAATATCCCATCTGCCAGAGCTGCCTTAATCGAAGGAACTTTCTCCTCCGGATTAATTCCCAGCAGGCTAACTGCTGCCAGATCTAAATAATAGGGAGAAGTTGATGCCAGTAAATAATTAAAGTGCTTTGGCCGTCCATTAGAAGGACCCTCCCCTTCCATACCTACAACTGCATCCATTATTGTCAATTCTGGTGCCACCAGCCCTGCCAGATCATTTAACATTCTCGAAAAATCATAAACAGACTGCATTCTTAAATGATACTCTGCTTTTAAGACTCCAGGAATACAGCCAAATAGATTTTTAACTGCTCCAGTATACATTGTTAAGCCGTGAGTTTTTAACTTCGGCAGGTTAATTACCAGATCAGCATTTTCCAAATAAGATGCCAGCTGAAAAGATTTATTTATCTTACCTGCTTGATATTCATGTTTTCTGGAATCAGTGTTATAATTTAGTTCAATATTTTCTGCTTTAGCCAGCTGATAAAGACCTGATTTTTGATAGGCTCTTTTCAGCAGCTTATCATTAAAAGGGCCACCTGGGCTGTCAGCAATCACCACCTCTGCTCCAATTTCTTTGAGCATTCTAGACAGCACTCTAATAAACTTTGGATTGGTGGTTACTGCTGCTTCGGGAGACTTCCCCATTAAAAGATTGGTTTTTAAAACTACCCGATCACCAGAATTAACAAATCTCTTAAGTCCACCAAGTTCCTCCAGCAGCAAACTCATTTTTTCAGTCAATTCTTCTGTTTGATATGTCTCACATTTTTTTGCAGCTACAATGGTCATCTGCTTACCCACTTTCTTTTTTATAAGGTGCCAGGAAAAATTAAAACCGGCACTAAGGCCGGCTTATTTGTGTGATTTTTAGTTCATTTAGCTAATACTTTCTAAATAGCTAAATAAATAGCTTTAAGAAACTTTTTCACTCTTATTTTCTTTAGCCTTAGTTGAATCCTTTTTATCCTGATTAACATAAAAATTAGATCCCTTAAAAATTATCCCGGGTGAACCAATAATCCTTTTAACTTCACCACTGCATTCAGGGCATTCCTCTAAAGCATCATCATTAATATTTTGAAATTCTTCAAATCTTCCACACTTTTCACACTCATATAAATATGTCGGCATTTTTATTCCTCCTTCATATCCTTTTTTAAAATTTAATTTTTATTCATTGACAATATTTAAATATCCCCAGTAATTATAAAGCTGGATAAAAACAAACAAAGCAGCTATTAACCATTTAGAATGATAGATGAAATAGCCAAGACCAGCAGTTGAACTAATAATTATGGCAGTTAAAACAAATTTTCGCTTTAACTTAATTTTTAATATCTGCCAGGGAATTAATCCCAGACCAATAAAGACTCCAGAGTCAACATTATAAACAAGTCCGGCAGCTCCAACAAGTAC
>QBLP01000484.1 GCA_003070825.1 Halanaerobium sp.
AGCAATTCCTTTAATCTCAAACCCAGCTAAAATCTCTAATACTGTTTTTACATAAATTTTTGTCGGTCTGAGCAGCTCTTCTCCGAGATTTTTTTCAAGCCCCTTTACTTGAGCAGTATAATCATAACCAGCTTTATCAAAAAGTGCGGCTCGAGCCAGTGTAAAACCATTGCTGTGCAGTCCATCTGACTTAAGACCGATAACTAAATCTCCTGCTGTAATCTCTTTACCAGTAATAATCTGATCTTGATCGACAATTCCAACTGCAAAACCGGCCAGATCGTATTCTCCTGGCTGATAAAAACCGGCCATCTCGGCAGTTTCTCCGCCAATCAGCGCTGCCCCAGCCTGCTTACAACCAGCTGCAATTCCTTTTACAATCTCAGCTGTTTTTTTAGGCTCCAGTTTCCCTGCCGCCAAATAGTCTAGGAAAAATAAAGGCTGAGCTCCCTGAGCTAAGATATCGTTAACTGACATTGCTACAAGGTCAATACCAATTGTATTATGAATATTCAGTTCAAAAGCCAGTTTAAGTTTAGTACCAACTCCATCTGTTCCGGAAACTAAAACCGGATTCTGATAATTACTTAAATCAGGTTTGAAAAGCCCACCAAAACCTCCAAGACCCGTCATTACTTCCGGACCAAAGGTTGACTTAACATCTTCTTTAATTAACTCAACTGCCTGATTGCCGGCATCAATATCGACTCCAGCTTTTTTGTAATCTAAACCCATAGCTAATCCTCCTCACTTAAGTAACGATTATCTATCGGATAATCTCCATCAAAACAGGCAGTACAAAAACCGAGCTCAACCTCAGTTTTGATTGATTTGAGCATTCCTGTCTGACTCAAGTAATGAAGACTGTCAGCACCAATGCTCTCACTTATTTCTTCTACCGAATTACTGCTGGCAATTAACTCCTGCCGACGTGAGGTGTCAAGCCCAAAATAACAGGGATGTTCTACAGGCGGTGAAGAAATTGCCATATGAACTTCTTTGGCTCCTGCCTCTTTAATCCTACCTATAATCTGTTTACTTGTCGTACCTCGAACAATTGAATCATCAATTAAAATAACTTTTTTATTTTCAATAATTTCTTTGATCGGTGAGAGCT
>QBLP01000485.1 GCA_003070825.1 Halanaerobium sp.
AGATGTGTATAAGAGACAGATCCTAAAGAGCTTAAGGTTATTTTCTCCTTAATTTCAGCCTTGGTTTTTGTATCTATATCAGCCAGACTTATATCTTTGGCAAGACCTATACCATTGAGGTATTCCAACATACCTTCTAAATCCCATTCATCCGGATGAAGATCTTCTGAAATAAACATTTCCATAACATCATCCAGCAGCTGCTCCAGCATCCCTGCAATTTTTTCTTCCAGCTCATCTGTTGTCAGCAGAGTCTTCCGCTGATCATATATAACTTCACGCTGTTTATTTAAAATATCATCGTATTCTAAAATTGCCTTTCTGATATCAAAGTTACGTCCCTCAACTTTCTGCTGGGCCCGCTCAATAGAATTAGAAATCAATTTATGCTCAACTGGCTGGTCTTCTTCTACACCCAGTTTGTCTAAAATACCATTAATTTTATCTGAACCAAAAAGCCTCAATAAATCATCTTCTAAGGATACATAAAACTGAGATGATCCAGGATCTCCCTGGCGTCCAGCACGACCTCTCAGCTGATTGTCAATTCTCCGACTCTCATGTCGCTCTGTACCTAAAACATGTAAACCTCCCAGTTCTACTACTCCATCACCTAATACAATATCTGTACCACGTCCTGCCATATTAGTAGCAATTGTTACACTTTTTTTCTGACCAGCATCTTTAATAATGTCAGCTTCTCGCTCATGATTTTTAGCATTTAAAACCTCATGTGGCACCTTAACTTTTTTCAGCTCTCGGCTCAGCATCTCAGAATTTTCTATATCAGCCGTACCAACAAGTACCGGCTGGCCTTTGTCATATCTCGCCTTGATCTCTTTAATTACAGCTTTATATTTAGCTTCTTTGTTGGTGAACACTAAATCAGCCATATCATCTCTAATCATCGGTTCATTGGTAGGTACTACCACTACCGGCATATCATAGATTTTGACAAATTCTTCTTCCTCAGTTTCTGCAGTACCTGTCATTCCAGCCAACTTATTATACATCCTAAAGAAGTTCTGCAGTGTAATTTTAGCAAAAGTTTGGCTTCCCTTCTGCACTTCTACTCCTTCT
>QBLP01000486.1 GCA_003070825.1 Halanaerobium sp.
TCACAGGAGATAATTTTTATTACCAGGGAAATTCTGCAGGAATTCGGTTTTGACTTAGAGCAGTTCTACACTCTGCAGCTGATTAAAAATGGTAATTTTAAAGAAGCAAAGGGCAGTGTCAGCAACTTAATTGCCCGGGTCCGTAATCTGATCAAAAAGGAAAAGGACTGGCGGGAGGATATACTGCGCAACCCGGGGTTGATTTTTTCTGCCTATAAAGAACGGCGCCGGCGGACAGAGGCCGAGGTCAGAGAACAGTTTAAAGAAGAAAAGAAAGTTTTCAGTGATATCTTTGTCTGGCGGGATAGACTTGATACTTTTGAAAATGCTGATCAGAAAGAAGGAGAACTCTTATTTGAAGAACTGGAGCGGGCAAGGTCCCTCCATGATTATCTGGCAGAGCTCACAGTTTCCAATTTATCACTGGAGCTGCAGCTGCGGCGGGAAAATCCCGATATTTTCTGGCAGACTTCGCGCTTGAGTTTCAAAAAAGATTTCTGGCAGAATACAGTACTTAAATCAGGACTACCCCAAATCGATGATTTAGAAAAAATGCTGAATCCACTCTTTTCACCGGAGCAGGACTTTATTTTCCCTTTAGATTGGGCCTGGTCAGAACAGCAGCTTTACAGTTATCTCGAAGAGAGTGAAGGCGAAATAGCAACTCTGGAAATTGAGTCAGCACCGGAGCGGGAAATAGACTGGGGGCTGGTGGTTGAACTCTGGCAGCATGTTTTTACTGAGCTTTTTAAAAAAGGAGAATTTAAGCTGTCAGCATTAAATAAGCTTAGTCCAGAGCAGAAGGAAAAATGGCTCAGTCAACAGCTTAATCTGGAGCTGTTTATGATGTTTATTATTACCGATATCAAACTTAAAATTGTGGAAGAGTATCCGGGCCTGGATGAACGGCTGCTTTTATTCAATAAGTTAGTAAAAGTTGAGCCTGAATTAGCTGAACTGGAAGGCAGAAAAATTTCTGCCAGGCTGACAGGCAGCAGTAAAAAAGTAAATTTACTTGATCAGTTTATCATCTCACCCTATAAAATTTATCTGGAGGAAGATTAA
Source organism: Halanaerobium sp. (assembly GCA_003070825.1). GTDB lineage: Bacteria > Bacillota > Halanaerobiia > Halanaerobiales > Halanaerobiaceae > Halanaerobium. The sequence continues at coordinate 1,066 of QBLP01000486.1, forward strand.
AATGGCCTTTAAACAGGAAGAACTCGAAAATGGAGCCGCCCTATTTTT
>QBLP01000097.1 GCA_003070825.1 Halanaerobium sp.
GGAAAAAATAGAACATATGAAAGATAAATAAATACAAAGATTGTCACAACACCTAAAATAATATTTCCTAAATCCATTTAACACCACCCCTGTCTTCTTATTTTATCTATAGAAAAAAGCCACAACAGTAATTAACTGAAGTGGCTTATAATAAGAAATATTCATCTATATCAACTAGATTCAATAAATATTAATAGATTCAGATTATCTACCTTTTATAAGCTTATGAGGTTAGCTGACGGGCTGAGAGTAAAAGGTCTCTCTCCAAAAAGGATTAGCCCCAAAATTGGGTCCCCCACTTCCAGTTAGTCTGAAATTAAGCGGTTGAAATATTAAATTTTATCCTTAAAAATATAATTAGTGACTGAAACAATTATTCCTGCAAAATTATAATTTTATTTAATCATGTTTGGAAATATAAATTCCATCTTTGACCAGTTTAATTCCCGCATAAAGAATAATAAAAAACTCCAATCTACCTAAAAACATACCTATAGTCTGAGTCCAGATAATCCCTACTGGTGCCTCTGGAGAAATCAAACCAATTGAAAGTCCAACAGTTCCTAGAGCAGATCCAAATTCGAACATACTATCTAAAAGAGAATATCCATAAGCAGTATGAATTGCTACCCCAGCAAAAAAAGTAAATAAATATAGAATTATATAATTTGCTACATCTTTAATGTGATGATCCTTAACATAAAATTTGTTTTCTCCCCGCCAGAGATAGTTGCTGCTCACACTTCTGCGCGGTAAAAACTGTTCTTTAATTTCCCAGTAAATTGATTTAAAGATCAAATAAATCCTGTACTGCTTAATACCACCGGCAGTTGATCCAGTTCCACCACCGACCAGCATAATTATGATAATAATGAAATTAGCAAATATCGGCCAGCCAGCAAAAGAGATGGTCGAAAAACCGGTTGTTGATAAAGCAGTAACAATCTGAAAAAAGGTGATTCTAAAGTTTTCGCTTAATCTCGGATATAAAGCATTTAAAGAGAAAAACATTATAATCGGTGTTAACAATGTAACTAAGGTGATCATTAAGCGAATTTCTGCATTTTTGAAAAATGTTTTTATTTTACCCTTAAGTAGGGTATAATGAGTTGCAAAGTTAATTGTACCTAAAAACATTAAAACAATAGTAACTACTTCTATAGAAAGACTGTTATAATGACCTATACTATCCGGCTGAGTTGAAAAACCACCGGTAGAAATTGCAGCCATTGAGTGATTAATCGAATCAAAGAGCGTCATTCCAGAAATATAGTATAAAAAGACTCCAGCAACAGTATAAAGAGTATAAATTTTCATAATCATCATTGTTGAGCGCTTAACATGGGGAAGCAGTTTATCACTTCTGGCCTCAGCCATATAGAGACCCATTCCATGTACCGGCAGCAGTGATGATAGAGCAATAACAGCCAGACCAGCACCACCAAAAAACTGCATAATTGAACGCCAGATTAAAATCAACTTTGGGGCAGTAGTAACATCTACAAGCGATAAACCAGTTGTAGTCCAGCCGCTAACCACCTCAAAAATAGAATTGGTCCAGCTCATGTCCAAAATGGTAACAAAGGGAATTGCAGAAAAGAATATTGCTCCCAGCCAGGAAAAAATAACTATTATACTTCCTTCATTTAATGATAATTCCACATCCTCTTCCTGATGATTGTTCCCATAAATATATAGGATAAATCCAGCCAGAATTGATAAACCGGCTGCCAGTAAAAAATGTGGTGCCAGAGCAGCTTCTTCTGGATAGGCCATTAAAAAGAGCAGTGGTGAAAGAATAGCACCTCCAGCAAACATAATAATAATCCCGGTATATTTTGAAATTAAATAATAACGAGAAATAAGTAGGTTTTTATATTTCATTTATTCCTCACCACCAAAAACTTTAATTGCTTCGGCCTGCTCCTCTGGCAGAGAAATAATTACAATTTTATCTCCAGCCTGGACTTTAGAACCACCCCGGGGAATAGTAATATCACCATTCCGCACTATTCCTCCTAAAACTATAGTCAGAGGCAGGTCTATCTCCTTAATTTCCTTACCGCAGGCTTCTGAATCTGGAGAAACTTCTACCTGAAAGATGCTCAGTTTTCCTTCCTCAATCATTGTCAGATTACTAACATCGTCTGAGGCAACACTCTGTTCTATAATTGAACTGACCAAATCTGTAATGTTAAAAATCCCAGTAATTCCTAGGGTACTGAATAACTCTTCATTTTCAGGGTTGTTTACTAAAGCAGTTGCTCTTTCCACTCCAAAATAATCCATAGCCATCTTGCAGATAAAAAGGTTATTATGATCTTTTTGAGTTAGCGCAACCAAGTTATCAGCTTTATAGGCGCCTGCATCTTCCAATACAGATTTATTTGTTGCATCTCCAAAAACAACTGTTGCATTTATCTCTCTGGATAGATCTTCAGCCAGTTTTCGGTCTTTATTAATAATAGTTAAAAAATGTCCTTTTGAAATTAATTTTTTGGCAAGATGATAAATTAATTTACCTCCACCAACCAGTATAATATCCATTACTACCTCATCCCTTCTCGCTCAATTTTATTGATCATGTTTTCAGCTAAAAGAGATATCTGAGAGAAAATCTCAACTCTTTCATCCTTTTCATACATTTTTTCTACTGCCGGGTCAATTGCTCTGACCATTATTCTGGGCACATCGAAATTCAACTTTGCCATCTGTGAGACCAGATAATTAATCTGATCATTACCTGTACTTATTATAACCAGATCAGCAGATTCAATCTTTCCTTCTCTTAAAATATCATTTTCTGCGGCATCTCCTTCAATTTGAAAACCAGAAAAATCAACCGGCAGCATTGCAAATGATTCTGGATTATGCTCAATTACAACAACCTCATGACCGGAGCGAGAAAGATTTCCTGCTAATAATGAACCAGTTCGGCCACATCCCACAATTAAAATAAACATTTATTCTTCCTCCTCGTCATCTCCAAAATTAACATCATCTAGATCAATAGAGCCCATACTTTCTCCTGCTCTTTCAATATTATCGTTTGCAGGTTTATAACCTGGATCAAGTGCCAGAGCTGCCCTGTACATCTTCATCGCCTCTGCCTGTTTATGCTGCATTTCGTAAATGATTCCCAGCAGGTTAAATGGTTCGGGTTTTTCGGAATTTACAGAGGTTGCTTCCTGCAGCATTTCTTTGGCTTTTGAGAAATCTCTTTTATTAATTGCATTTTTGGCAAGCATAATATAGTCTTCAAAACTTTCTACTTCTTTTTCACTATTTTCTATTTCATGCCGTTCAAATACATCTTCTACAATAGAGATTATTTCCTCTGGTTTAAATGGTTTGCGTAAATAATCAACTGCCCCTAATTTTAAGGTTTCAACTGCTGTTTCTACACTGCCATAACCGGTAATCATAACCACCTTTGTCTTAATATCTTTTTCAGTTACTTCTTTTAAAAATTGGATTCCATCCATTCCTGGCATTTTCATATCCAGTAATACAACCGGAATCTCTTCTTCCTTTAATTTGGTTAGCCCATCTTCCCCATTGACTGCTGTTTCCACCTCATAACCTGCTTTAGAAAGAGCAGTTTTTAAAGTCAAACGTATATTTTTTTCGTCATCTACAATTAGTACTTTATTCTTCATTATTATTTTCCTCCTCTTTTTCTTCTTCAACGTTAGTTGTTTCAGTTCGTATATTAGCTTCTACTGCAGCCAGCAGATCACTCTGGCTGATCGGTTTAACTAAAAAATCTTCAGCTCCTAGTGATATTACTTTCTGTACGTCATCTTCTGCCGATAAGGCCGAAAGAATTATAACCGGTATTTCTTCAGTAGAAGTATCACTTTTTAGAGCTTCTAAAACCAGGAACCCATTCATTTTAGGCAGTCTCAAATCAAGCAGAATCAGATCCGGGTTTATATCATTAGCCTTTTCTACTGCCTGAACTCCATCCACAGCATAGTCAACATCAAAACCTGCTTTTTCCAGACTCTTACCTACAACCAGCCTAATATTTTTTTCATCATCTACTACTAAAATTTTACTCATTTTTTCCCTCCTGATAACCAAATCTGGGAATATAAAATGAAAAGGTTGAGCCTGCTCCTTCTTTACTATCGACCCAGATTCTACCATTATGGGCTGTTATAATTTCTTTGGAAATAGCCAGTCCGAGCCCTGTGCCGCTCTTTTCGTCCTTATCATTTCCTGCTCTCACAAATTTATCAAAAATCTTAGACTGGTATTCTCTTGGAATTCCCGGTCCATTATCTGCTACTGATACTAGAACCCTTCTACCTTTTATTTCTGCATCCACCTCTATTTTCCCTTCATCTGCATAGCGAAGTGCATTTCCAACCAGATTAGAGATAACCCAGCTGATTTTGGAAGGGTCTGCATAGGCAAAAACATTATCCTCTGACTGTTTAAATTTAAGAACAATTTCTTTTTCTTCTGCCTGCTTATAAAAAGGCTTGAGTGTTTTTTCAATAATATCATTAACATCTACCTTATCAAATTCCATTTCAATTCTACCTGATTCAATTTTAGAGAGGTCAAGGAGGTCATTAACCAATTCTGTCAGCCTTTCAACATCTTCATAGGCTGCCTCCAGCAGTTCTCGCTGCTCCTCATTTATTTCTCCTGTATCCTCATTAATGACCATACTTAAGCCCATATTCATTGAAGTCAGTGGGGTCCTAAACTCATGAGATACAGTAGATACAAATTCCGATTTCATACTATCAATTTCTTTTAAGCGGGTAATATCCTCTAAAAGAGTAACTGTAAATTGATATTCTTCATCTTCATCGATTACCTGTTTGGTAGATATTCGATAATGTCGTTCTTTATCATCTTTTTTTAATTTAAAGGTGTTTTTCTCTTTCGCTTCTGGATTTTTAATATATTCAAAAATTTCTTCTGCCTGAATCACTTCTAAAAAATGGGTGTTAATTACATCCTTATTGATTGAAAATAATTCTTTAGCGGTTTCATTAATTAATACAATTTTATGGTCCTGATCTGTTACAATCAATGGGCTGCTTAAATTATTGACAACAGCCTCAGATTTCTCTTTTTCCATCAGAAGTTTTTTTACATTCAATTTTTCATATTCCTGCAGTTTTGAAATCATCTCATTGAATTCATCTGCCAGAACTCCAATTTCATCTTCGGAAGCAACTTCTACCTGCTGCTGAAAATTTCTATCTGCAACCTTTTTGATCCCTTTTTCAAGCTCCTTAATCGGTCTTAAAATTTGTTTGGTCAGATAAAAAGCAAAGATTAGAGAAAAAACAATTACCAGGAGGGCTAAACCAATAGTATAAATAATTGCCTGGTTGGCTCTGCTGTTGGCACTTCTCTGTGCTTCTACCATTGCCTGTCTGTTTAGTTCTCTTAACTCACGAATATCACTTTTGATTTCATTAAACAATGGTAATAGTTGCTGATTATATATCTGCCAGCGCTGATCTTCTTCTGCATTATAGAATTGATCAAATTTCGAAACAAAGTTAAAATATTTTTCATTGATTTTTTCTAAAATTGCTCCCTCACCTTCAATGGTGATATTATCTTCTGCTCTAGCCAGCCAGGTATAGAATTCCTTTTCGTTACGTCTGAATATTTCCTGGCCCTGTACTTCGGATGTTCTCAAAAGCAGCAGCAGAGCACTATCCTGACGTTCTATTGACTCAACCATACTGTCACTTGCTTTTATACTTCGGTAATTTTCCACTAAAATATCATTTATTGCATTTGAAAGTGTTTCAAAGTTATATATACTCCAGCCAACAACCCCTGCCAGAATAAAGATCATGACTGCAAAACCAAGGAGTATTTTCCCTTTTAAAGTTTTTATATTCATAGTTTACACTCCCTCAAAGACAAATTTAATTGCCAAAATCCCTCATTTTATCTAGATTTTCATTTTTACCCATTAAAACCAGTCTATCTCCAGCTTCAATTTTATCATCTGCTCCTGGAGAAATGTATAGTTCTTCCCCTCTTTTAATTGCCATTACATTAACATCAAAACTGGCTCTTAATTCAAGTTCTTTTAGTGTTCTACCGACCATATTATCACTGGCAAGAATCTCTATTACTCCATATTCTGGAGCAAACTCTATATAATCTAAAACGTTAGAAGAGATAAGATTCTGAGCAATTCGAACTCCCATATCACGCTCAGGATAAACTATTCTATCTGCACCAACCTTGCTCAAAACTTTTCCGTGTAATTTATCTGGTGCTTTCACAATTACATACGGTAAACTTAATTCCTTTAAAATTAAAGTGCACAATATATTCGCTGAAACATTATCTCCAATGCTGACTACAGCTACATCAAAGTTTCTGACACCCAGAGTTTTTAATGCTTCTTCATCGGTAGCATCAGCCTCTACAGCATGTGTTACATCTCCACTAATCGCCTGCACCTTTTCAGGATCACGGTCAATCGCTAACACATCATGTCCATTTTCAGCCAGAGTAGTAGCAACACTAGCTCCAAATCTTCCTAATCCTACAACAACAAACTGCTTCATTTATTATTTTCCCCCTATCTAAATTAACCAACCATTACTTTTTCAGTTGGATAATGATATTTTCCTTTTCTTACCCTTTCTCCAAAAGCAAGTGCCAGAGTAAGTGGACCAACTCTGCCAGCAAACATCGTGATAGTAATTAAAACTCTGCTGATATCAGATAGCTGTCCGGTAATTCCTGTTGAAAGTCCCACTGTACCAAAGGCAGAAACTGTCTCAAATAAAACATCAATAAATTGAAAGTCTTCGATCACTAATAAAAGCGTA
>QBLP01000487.1 GCA_003070825.1 Halanaerobium sp.
GCATATAGGTGCATATCAGGCAGAAGTTAATGGAAAATTAATAACTTTTATTGATACACCAGGTCACGAAGCTTTTACAGCAATGAGAGCACGTGGTGCCCAATTAACTGATATAGCAATTTTAGTTGTAGCTGCAGATGATGGAATTATGCCTCAAACTGAAGAGGCAATTAACCATGCTAAAGCTGCAGGTATTCCTATTATTGTTGCTATTAATAAAATCGATAAAGCTAATGCCCAGCCGGAAAGAGTAAAACAGGAATTAACCGAATATGGTTTAGTTCCAGAAGACTGGGGTGGAAATACTATTTGTGTTAATGTTTCTGCACTGCAGGAGCAAAATATTGATGAACTTTTAGAAATGATTATCTTGGTTTCCGAAATGGAAGAATTAAAGGCAAATCCTGACCGTTTGGCAGAAGGTATTGTAATTGAGGCTGAGCTCGATAAAGGTAGAGGTCCAGTTGCAGCTATCTTAGTTAAGAACGGAACTTTAAAAATAGGCGACCCAGTCTTAGCTGGACTTACTTCTGGTCGAGTTAGAGCTATGTTTAACGAATACGGTGATTCACTAGATGAAGCTGGACCAGCAGCAGCTGTTGAGGTGCTTGGTTTTAATAATGTTCCAGCTGCTGGAGATTTTGTGCAGGTTTTAGAAGATGAAAGACAGGCGAGAGATGTAGCTTCTGATCGTCAGGCAGAAAGAAGACAGTCTGAACTGCAGTCAGATGCAAAGGTTTCTTTAGATGACCTTTATAAGCAGATTCAGGAAGGTGAAGTTAAGGAACTCAATATTATTATTAAAGCTGATGTTCAAGGTTCTATTGAGGCTTTAAAAGCTTCACTATTAAGGTTAGGTACAGATGAGGTCACAGTTAATGTTATTCACACTGGTGTTGGTGGAGTAAATGAAACTGATGTTAATCTGGCAAGTGCTTCAAATGCAATTATTATTGGTTTTAATGTACGTCCTGATAATAATGCAATTAAAGCTGCGGAAAAAGAAAAAGTAGATATTAGAAATTATAGGGTTATTTATAAAGCTATTGAAGACATCAAAGATGCGATGGCAGGTCTCTTGGATCCTGAATTAAGAGAGCAGGTAACAGGG
>QBLP01000488.1 GCA_003070825.1 Halanaerobium sp.
AAATCCATATCTTCTTTTTCTACTACTAAAGGTGGCAAAAAACGTAAGGTATGCTCTTTAACGGCATTAACTAAAAAACCTCTTTCGAAAAGCTCATCAGTTATTTCCTTTGCTGATAAATCATCACTGAGCTCTATAGCCAGCATTAAACCTTTACCTCTTGTCTCGATTAAATTATCATTTTCAGCAACCAATTTATCTAATCCTGATTTCAGATAGGATCCCTTTTCTCTAACAGCCTCTAAAAACCCAGCTTCCAGCATAATATCAATAACTTCGGAAGCAGCTCTGGTGGCCAGCGGATTACCGCCAAAAGTTGTACCATGATCACCGGGCTCAAAAGCAGAAGCCACCTCTTCTTTAGCCATAAAAGCACCAATCGGAACTCCACCACCTAAGGCTTTGGCCAGAGAAATAATATCTGCCTCAACACCGTAGTTTTGATAGGCAAAAAGTTCACCAGTTCTGCCCATCCCGCACTGAACCTCGTCAAAAATTAAAAGAATATCTTTTTGATCACAGAGCTGCCGTACCCCTTCTAAATACTCCTGTTCTGCTGGATAAATTCCGCCTTCTCCCTGAATAGGTTCCAGCATGATAGCAGCAGTTTTATCAGTTACTGCCTCTTTTAAAGCTTCCAGATCATTAAAAGGTACTGTAGAAAAGCCCTCCGGCAGTGGAGTAAATGGCTCTTTATACTTATCCTGTCCAGTTGCTGTAACTGTTGTCATTGTTCTACCGTGAAAAGATTTATCTGCTGTTATTGTTTCAAACTTATTGCTTCCTTTTTTCTTGAAATATTTACGGGCCAGCTTTAAAGCACCTTCATTTGCCTCTGAACCGCTGTTAGCAAAAAATATACGGTCAAAACATGAATTTTGACAGAGCTTTTTCTCCAATTCAGCCTGAGGTTCTATGTAATAGAGGTTTGAACAGTGAATAATTTTATCAATCTGATCTTTTAAAGCATCTTTAAAACGCTGGTTGCTGTAACCTAATGCATTAACACCAATCCCAGCTAAAAAATCCCGATAGACTTTACCATCTTTACTGTATATTTTTATTCCCTCAGCTTTTTCCACATAAAGCGGGTATCTGCCGCTGTAA
>QBLP01000098.1 GCA_003070825.1 Halanaerobium sp.
CTTATATGTAATTACGTAATTATGTTATTACATATTTTATAATATTATGATAATTAATCAATTTTAAGTTAATTATCAAAAACTTGGTGTTGTTAATTAGTACTTAAACTAGTTTTGGTACTAATACTGACACTAGTACTGAAGTTAATATTAGTACCAGTACTGAAGTTAATACTAAAACAAGTGTCATCTATAGTACTTGATCGAGGATTAATTTCAATATGGATGATGACATTTAAATTATAATTGGTATTAATGGTGATGAAAGCAGCAATATTTATTGAAAGTAATATTCTGAAATAAATAATTATGCTTTTATGCCAATATGTCAATACGTATTTACGTAATTATGTATTTTATAATATTCTGAATATTAATTGGTGAGGATTTTATTTTTAAAGTTTATTCTTACATTAAAAATTGGTACTGAAATTAGTACTGGTACCAATACTGACACCAGTACTGAAGTTAATATTAGTATTAAATTTAATACTATAATTAGTTTCATCTACAGTCCTGGATTTAGTACTAAGTTCAGTACCAATGTTAACAGCAAGATCTATTAAAAATAATGTTCTGATTATGTTGAAATTATTATATCAGGAAAGAAGTTATAATTGCTTAAGTATTTTCTTATGCCGATACGCAGGTACGTAATTATGCATTTTATAATATTCTGAAGATTATCGACGTTTTAAATCTCCTTTTAATGATGATACTGACATTAGTACTGAAACTGGTACTGGTATTAGTTCTGGCATTAAATTTAATATTAGTACTAGTTGTAATACCATATTTCAAAACTATATTTTACAATTATACTAAAACAAAAAGTAATATTAGTACAAAAGTAAAAAGATGGTTGATAATTTATATTCTGAAATCAATTAATTATAGGAAAACCCACCCTCTAAAAAGGATGGGATAAAAATGAGGAGGAAATTATCGAGTACAAAGATCTATATGATAGCTGCCTCTGGCGCAGCTTTAAAAAAGGGGATCAAATTTATTCTTTTATTCTATTTATAATAATATCAGCAGGCTATTAAAACTCCTTTAAAGACAAATTAAAAGATAATTAGATTAATAATCATCCAGGGAGTCTTTATTTTCTTCAGTAACTTCTATGATTTTTCTGATATAAACATTGCTAGCATTAACAGTCCCTGGTTTCTCAAACTGCTTATAGAATTCGTCATAGGCCTGGTCCTTGTTTTCCGCCCAGACCATTTTTCTTAACTGATTATTGCCATGCTTAACAGCTGAATTATATGCCTTAATATAAAACTGCCTCACATTAATTATCCCCTTTTTCTTGCCGATCTAAAAGACCCTGGACCTTCTCATTATATTCGTCTCTAACTTCCTGCAGCTGTTTCTGGAATTCTTTTTCCTGCTCTAAAAGCGCCCGCTCTTTTTCATTAGTTAGTTTTTCCTTCATATTCTCCATAGCAGTATCCTTATCATTAAGCTGCTTATTAAGGGATTTTATTTTGCTTTGTAGCTGGTCATTTTCTTTCTGCTGTTTTTCAAGCTCTGATCCCAGCTCTTTTAAACGGTCCTTAATTTTTGGCAGCTCTTCTAACTGATCATCTTTACAGTGAATCTCATATTTTAATTCTTGTTTTTGATCCTTAAGATTAAATATCAGATCATCTTTAGTTTCTACAGAGTTTTTCAGCTGTTCATTGTCCTTTTCGAGTTCCTCTAAATCATCTTCAAGAGAAGAGACCTTTTCTGACAACAAACTCTTTTCTTCTTTAGAATCTTTTTTTAGTTCCTGATGCTTTTCTTCCAATTCATTAAATTCATTCTTTAATTCTTCTATTGTTTCATCTTTCTCTGCCAGCTGCTGAAGGTAATTATTATCTTTCTCCCTTAAAGCAACAGCCATTTTTTCTCCCATACCGGTAAATATATTGGTAATCTCTTTGGTAATAGTCTGAAGAGATGCCAGATCACCACTTAACTCAGGCACTTCATCCTTAACGTTATTGATATTGTAAAGTCCCAACAAGTGCTCTACAAAGTCACCTCGGTTGTCAAAATCACTCATATCAGCCAGTTCATTAATCTTTTCTTTGGTTTCCTTGCTCACTTTAGCACTCCAGGTTTCTGACATAATACTACCTCCTCAGGTTAATTTAATGATATTCCACCCAAACTTAATTTTTATAACTAAAACTTTCAATTTAAAAATATACTATAGTTTACTTAATGACCAGGAAAAAGAAGAAATAAACTATAAGCTGCAGAAGGCTGTTCAAAATAATCAGCCGGTAGAAGTAAAATATCATGAAGATAAGAGAGTTAAAACAGCCTCAGGGTAATCAAAAAAGTTGATTCATATCGAAAAGAAGTAATTATTTCAGAGGAAGTTGGTGAGCAGCAGAAAATTTCTCTTAATAATCTATTGGATTTAAGGCTGAAATAAAGGATTAGATAAATTAACAGAGAAGAAGTAAATTAAAATATCAATTATAGGAGGAATAGGTTAATGAGTGATTACATTTTTATTTCTGATGAAAAAATGAAGAATTTCTTGTAAAAATTTCAGCTGAAAATATTGAAAAGGCTAAAAACAAATATGCTGAAAAACTCTGGGAAATAGATGATTTCGAACAGAAACAATTTAAAAGCAAAGTTATAGATGTTACTTTTTGGAGAAAATATAGTTTAGACTTAGTCTCAAATAAAGATGGAAGCTGGATTCATGAAATTGATGAAACTAAAAAATTATTTAAAGCAAATTTAGAAAAAGATTTCTCACCACCAATAGCAGAAGAATTGCATAACTATTTTTTTAATAGAGAAGAAAGTATAGAAAAGCTTACTGATAAAGCCAGGGTTGATGTAGCTAAAGTTCAGGTCCAAAATCTATTGGATGATAATTTCCTTAGAATTTATTCCCTGGATGAAATGAGATCTATATCTTAATATTTTATTAACTATTAACCCCACCAATTTCTAAAGCTACTGGTGGGGTTTCTTAGTCAATAAGTCAATTTTTAAAGGGTATCAATAATACTTATACCCTTCATTATATTTTAAACTAGAAGGGGGCGATTAGTATTCGCCCCTTTAACAAGATGGGCTTAAATCGCAAAAAGTTTTATTTAGCCTTAGGATTACATCAGCTTTTTATTTGCAGAAGCCGCTTATTCTTCTAATTTCTAATATTCATCAAGTTTTACTGTAACATCAGGTTTATCTATGCTGCAGTTAGGACAAAACCATTTCAGTTCTTTAATATCTGTAGCATCAGGGTTATCATAAATAGTCTGGATCGGAATAAAGTTTCTATTCTCAGGTATATGTTTTCTTGTGGAAATATTCCACTCCATAGCAGAAAAAGATGAACCACAAGCTTTGCATTGAAATTGCATATTTTAAAACTCCTATCATTGTAAATTATGTTTATAATTTAATTCTAATAAAAATAATAACTATTATTAGAGTATCAATTTTATTTACTATTTACAATGACCTTTTAATATCTTCAACAATATATTCAGCTTTATTCCAACCTTTTTCAGTTAGAAGAAAACTATTTCCACACCATTGATCAACAAAACCTTTTCTGATAGTCTGAGCTAATCCTGATCGATAATTTGCTTTAACTCTTGCATCAGACTTATAGTTTTGGTTTCCGATGCTCACATAAGGTGTTTCCAAATAATAATTAGTCTCAATTTTTATTTCACCATCAGCAAAAAAGGCAAAACCTAATATTTCTTCTTCGAAATATCCTAGTTTATCATCTGAAACAGTATCAAATTCTTCGACAGCTTTAGAAAGCTCATGCAACATTATAATCACTCCATTCTCATATTTTTTTAACTAATTTAATTATATCATTCACAAAGTATAATTGTTAGGTTAATTTGTAATTATTTTGAAATTAATTCTATTATTTAATAGCCCAAAAGGTATACCTTTAGACACTCTCTTGTTAGCGATTTATAGAACTGCTAATAAAGCCAGTAATAGCAGTGAATCTAAGCTGCTATTTTCTTTTTATTAAATGCGTATCAAAAGGTGTTAAATTTAATTTTGAGATATACCAGAATAACTATATACCTTTTGAAACTTTTATGATATACTATAACTAATAATTGGAAATAGAGGTGGGATAATATGAGTGGTAGAAAATATGGTTATATAAGAGTTTCCAGTAAAGAACAGAATCCGGCCAGACAGGAAGATGCACTTTTAAAAGCTGGTGTTGAAAAAGATTATATTTTTATGGATAAAATGAGTGGAAAAGATTTTGATAGACCTGAGTATCAATTAATAAAAAGATTGCTTAAGGAAGATGATGTTTTATTCATTAAGGATTTAGATCGCCTGGGAAGAAACTATAGAATGATTAAAGAAGAGTGGAAAGAGATCACTATGGATATTGGAGCAGATATAGTAGTTTTAGATATGGACCTTTTAGATACCAGAAAATTTAAAAACGGAATGGAAGAATTGATTTCTAATATTATTTTAGAGTTATTATCTTATATGGCCGAAAAGGAGAGAAAGAAAATCAGGCGGCGGCAGAGAGAAGGTATAGAAAAAGCCCGCAAAGATGGAGTACATCTCGGCCGGCCTAAAATTGAAGTTGATGATTTTTACTATTACTATGATCAGGTTTATGATAAAGAAGAGATGACTGCTGTTGAAGCTATGGAAGAATTAGACATCAGTAAATCTACTTTTTATAGAAGAAAAAGTGAGTATGAGAAGAAAAATTAGCTTGAAACCGCATCAAACAAATCTTATGAAACTTTAAAAGGGATATAAATTAAAAAGCTGATCAAATACCCATTAAAACAAAAACTTTTTGCGATACAGGCCCCTATTTATTGAGATAGAGGCCTTATTTTTAAATTATGTCTAAAAGAATTAAAACTATTAATTTTATAAATCACACTTTGTTGTTAAAAAGCCTATTTAAATTATATTTTTACATACCACTGAGTATGTTGAGAATCCTTTTCCGTAGGTTTAAAAATAGCATTATTTTCTTGAGATTTGGACATGATTCTTTTTCCTAAAGATAATCTAGTTCCTCGAGCTAATTTGTTCCATTCAGTTCCAAAGAGTTGTCTAATATTAAATTTAGTTCCCGCTGACAATTCATCTATTTTTTCCAATGTTTGAGCAACTAATTTTTCTTTGTTATCAGAACTACCAAATAATTTTAGCTTTATATACTCAGCAATCTCCATATTTGACAATTCTGCTAACCGTTTTAACTCTTCATATTCTTTTTCTGATAAATCAATTGTTGTTTCCATTTTTATACCACCTTTTTTATCAATGATTTAAATACATCTATCAATAGACGTATTTGATAGACTGATAATATCATAGGTGTATATTTTTGTCAATAAATTTTATCTGAATTTTTAATTTTAAATTATATTATACTACGAAAAAAACCGCAAACAATCAGGTTATTAACCCTAATGTTTACGGTAGCCAAATAATCTTATTAAAGTTAAATTTCTTATTCAAATATATCTAATAAGTTTTCATCTCCTGTATATGAGGCCTCTCTAATAACATATGAATGATTTTCTTTATCATTTATTATCTTAATAAATTCCAAATCGTTTTCAGTAAAAGAAAGAGGTATCAAATTACTTATTTCTTCATTGTTTATCCAAGCGGTAATATTTAGCTCATCACTCTGGCCTGAATAATATTTTGTAATAGCAGGTAAATCGACTGGTTCTATATATAGTTTAAATTTCATTTTATTTCCTCCAATTATGTTTTCATTAAAATAAACAATTTGTCATGAAGAAAAATCAGCTTTGAAATAATATATCAAATTCTATAGCTCCCCATGACACTTCTCACATAACTGCCCTACTCCAGTTACATAATGTTCTCTGCGATCTACTTTTTCGCTTACTTTAACATCCGTCTTCTTACCGCATAGAACACACTTCTCATATTCACCCGAAGTCGATTTGACTTCGCTTTTTGGCTTGATATCATAAATTTTAATCCCGAGATCAGATAACACTTTCTTAACAAGATCATAACTGATCCCATTATTTTTAGCATACTCTTTTAACTGATCTCTGGTTAAATATCCTTGCTGCTGAAATTTATCTTTTAAATAGGCCATTATCTTCACCCTCTATTTTGAATAATACTCAACTGTCTGTTCTAATCCTGCTCTTAAATCATAATCAGGAGTCCACCCTAAAAGTTCTTTAGCTTTACCATTAGCCAGGGAAGAATGCAGAATATCTCCTTTACGAGCTTCCTCATTAATAGCTTCTAGATTATATGGAAGAATTTCATTTAAGTAATCTATCAGATCATTAACACTATCTCTACTTTCGGTACTAATATTAATTAAAATATTATCGCCCTTATCTAAAGCAAGAAGATTTGCTTTTACTATATCATAAACATGGATAAAATCTCTAGTTTGCTGACCATCACCAAAAATAACTGGTCTTTCTTCAGCCAACATTTTATCTACAAAAATAGAAACAACTCCACCTTCACCTTTGGGGTCTTGCCGAGGACCGTAAACATTAGAATAACGGAAAATAGTATATTTAAGATTGTAAAGTTCACTGTACATTTTTATGTAATGTTCTGGAGTATATTTAGTTATTCCATATGGTGACATTGCTTTAATTGGATGATCTTCATCTACTGGTAAATAATCTGGTTCGCCATAAACCGCAGCAGAGGAAGCATAAATTATTTTATCTACTTCATAGTTCTTAGCTATCTCTAAAACATTGATTGTTCCTAAAATATTATTTTGAGCATCGAAGAGAGGATCTTTAATTGAGTGCTGGACATCTATTTGAGCTGCATGATGGATGATATGGCTGATTTCATTTTCCTCAAAAACTTTCTCCAGTTCCTGAGCTCTGATATCAAGCTGATAAAATTCAGCCTCTTCATTTAAATTTTCTTTTTTACCAGTGCTCATATTATCAACCACTATTGTTTTGTGACCTTTTTCAATTAATCCATCTACAATATTGGAGCCAATAAATCCCGCTCCACCTGTTACTAATACTTCCATTAAAGTTCAACTCCTTAAATATCTGTAATAAAATACCCGCTGCTGCAAAGTAATAGCACCGGGTAAGCAATATCTGATTTAATTTTTTCAGTTTGCTTTATGCCCCATAAAAATAACCTTCAAAGTTTCTAATAATATCTTTAAGTCAAAGACAAAAGACCGCTTATTTGCATACAAAAGGTCCATTCTTAGCTTGTCTTCGGCATCAGTGTCATAGAAACCATATACCTGGGCTAAGCCTGTAATACCAGTCTTAATAAAATGACGGTATTTATAATGAGGTATTTCTTTCTCAAACTGACCTACAAAGTGAGGCCTTTCAGGTCTGGGACCCACTATACTCATATCACCCTTTAAAACATTAATAAGCTGCGGAATTTCATCTATTCTTGTCTTTCTTAAGAGCTTACCCACCTTTGTTACTCTGCTGTCATTCTTTTGAGCTAAAACAGGTCCGGTATTTTCTTCTGCATTATTGACCATTGTCCTGAATTTATAGACATCAAATTCTTCTCCCATACGACTCACCCGCTCCTGAGTAAAAAAGAGAGAGCCTCTGCTTTCTAGTTTTATAGCTATCGCTGCAGGAAGAGTTAAAGGTAAACTTAAAAGCAGACCAATTGAAGCTAATAGTATATCTGTTACTCTTTTAAAGAAAAAACCAATAGAATTATGAGGTGGTACAATCTCAAAGACAGGCATTTCTCCAATCTGTTCCAACCTGGAACCAGAAAGCATAATCTCATAGAATTCAGGTACCAGTGAAACCTCCCAGTCCTTCTCTAAGGCTGCATAGAAGGCATCCTTCTTCTCTGCTTCATTTAAATTTGAAGCCACGAATATTATGTCTGCATCCATATCCATTAACTTTTCTTCTAAATTATTGAAATCAGTATGCAAATTAAACTCTACATGCTCTAATCCCTTAAGAAAATCAGGATTATCAATTATTACATCCTTGATATTATAGCTTTTATGCATGGTACTAACTATATTTTTTATTAATTTGGCTGTGTTCTCTCCCCGACCAACAATAATAATCTCTTCTTTTTTAGAAATAAGGCGCTCCAAGGCTATTGTTAAATAACGCCAGGCAACCATTGTTACAAAAAGTGTAGGAAAAGAAATTAAATAAACCGAGCGCGGAAAGGCCAAAGAATGGGTTAGATATGTTACTGTACCTGTAAAGAGAACTATAATAAAAGTAGCTGGAATAAATGTATAGAATACCTCATCTACCCGTCTTTTTAATTGATTACTGTAAAGGTTATACATTTGGAATAGGAGAACAGAAAAAATAGAGACATATAGTATTATGTTTAAAAACGCATTATAGTTTTGAGCTGGAATTCCTCCAGTAAAACGAAGTTTAAAAGCCAATAGAAAGGCCAGATTAACAAAAATTACATCTCCAATAATACGTATGGTGTTTATAATTAACTCTTTGGCTTTCATAATGTTCCCCCTGTTATAAATCAATCTATTTAAATTGTAAATTTTTAGCACATACCTATATTCATTATACTTTATATATTAAGGTAATTCAATTAAATCGACAATAATAGTTTCCCCATTTTTTAAAATATAAAAACCCCTACTAATTTTGTTTAAAATTAGTAGGGGTCAGTTAATTAATTATTTTTTTAATTATTATTC
>QBLP01000489.1 GCA_003070825.1 Halanaerobium sp.
GATTAGGGGATGATAACATTAATAATAAATTTGAAATCAATCAAGATAATGATATGTATCAGGTGGCACAAATGGAAGAAAAAGCTGTTCTGGTTGGCTTAAACGAAGGAGAATTAAATGAACTGAAACTGCTGGTTGAAACAGCAGGAGCAGAAAGTATTTTGAAAATGACCTATCATGACCGCAAAATTGATCCTGCTTATTATATTGGTAGTGGTAAGGTTAGAGAAATTAAAGAAGCAGCAGAAACTGTAGAGGCAAACCTAATTGTATTTGATAATGAGCTTTCTCCTGTTCAGCAGCGTAATCTGGAAGATGAAATTGAGATTAAAGTAATTGACCGCTCTCAGGTAATTTTAGATATTTTTGCCCGCCACGCTCACAGCCGTGAAAGTAAAATTCAGGTGGAACTTGCCCAGTTAGAATATCGTCTTCCCCGTCTGCAGGGACGAGGAGTGGAAATGTCAAGACTTGCAGGTGGAATTGGAACTCGTGGTCCTGGTGAAACAAAACTCGAGGTTGACCGCCGTCGAATTGAAAAGAAAATTCACCGTTTAAAAGAAAATTTAAAGGAAATTAAAGCCAGTAGAGAAGTTCAGCGCAGCAGCCGGCGTGACCCGCTAGCAGCACTTGTTGGTTATACAAATGCAGGTAAATCAACGCTAATGAACAGACTTGCTGGAGCAGACAGTTATACTGCTGATAAATTGTTTGCGACCCTTGATTCTACCATGAGGCAGCTGGAGTTACCTGTAGGCCAGAATATTATTTTAAGTGACACAGTTGGCTTTATCAGCAAGCTCCCCCACCAGCTGGTAGCTTCTTTTAGAACTACCCTGGAAGAAATAGAAAATGCTGATATTATTCTGCATCTAATAGATGCCTCAAATTCTAATCTGGAAAAAAATATTAAAGTTGTAAATAATGAAATAAGAGAACTTGTAGAGCCCGATTGTAAAATTATCAAAGTTTTTAATAAAATTGATTTAATTAAAGAATCAAAACTTAATGATCTGAAAATAATTTATCAAGATGCACTTTTCATTTCAGCTCTAAAAGGAATTAATACTGATTCTGTTATTAAAAAATTAAATGAGATTATCAG
>QBLP01000490.1 GCA_003070825.1 Halanaerobium sp.
GGCTTAAAACTGCTGCTGTTATTCCCGCCCGCTATGATTCCACTCGTTTTCCCGGCAAAGCGCTGGCAGAGATTAGGGGTCAGGCAATGATTGTTAGGGTTTATCAGGCAGTAGAAAAATGTGAATCAATAGATAAAGTCTATGTTGCTACAGATGACAGGAGAATAAAGAAGGCTGTGGAAGCAGCAGCCGGCAAGGTGATTATGACCTCTGATCAGCATCAAAGCGGCACCGATAGAATTGCAGAGGCTGCTGCTCAAATTGAGGCTGAGCTAATAGTTAATGTTCAGGGAGATGAACCCCTGATTGATGCCCAAAGTATTGAAAGAGCCCTAAAACCTTTCAGCAGTGAAAAAAATTTACAGATGAGCACCTTAAAGCGAAAAATAACTGCTGCTGAAGCTAAAAGTCCGGATCGGGTTAAGGTGGTTTCCGATCAGAATGACTATGCTCTATATTTTTCACGCTCTCCCATTCCTTACTATCGAGATACTGGAGCCGAAGCTCAGCAGTATTATCAGCATATAGGTCTTTATGTTTACCGACGTGATTTTCTTTTAAAGTATGCCGGAATGGATCAAACAGCTTTAGAAAAAGCAGAGTCTTTAGAGCAGCTAAGGGTACTGCAGAATGGTTATCAAATTAAAGTGCTGGAAACAGAGGCGAAATTAATTGGCGTTGACCGCCGGGAAGATATTGAGCTGGTTGAAAAAGAGCTTAAACGGATAAATAAACGAGTTGAATAATTTGGTAGGAAGATCAAATGTGATATGCAGATGGAGGTAAATAATGATTAAACAGGTTAAATTAAATGATGATATAATTTTTGGAGATCCCAAAAAGCCTTTTGTGCTTTTAGCAGGTCCCTGTGCAATTGAAGAGGAAGACCGCGTTTTAAGAATTGCAGAAGGAATTAAAAAGATAACAGATAAGCTGAGGATTCCCTATGTTTTTAAAGCTTCTTTTGATAAAGCAAATCGTTCTTCAATTGATTCCTATCGCGGACCTGGTTTAGAAGAGGGTCTAAGAATTTTGGAGAGAGTCAAAAAAGAAATTGGACTATCTGTGATTTCGGATATTCACCTGCCTGAGCAGGCT
>QBLP01000491.1 GCA_003070825.1 Halanaerobium sp.
TCTTTTTTGAAAACAATTAACAAATATATTTATAAGGAATTGATTGCACCATTTTTCTTTGGCGTAGCAGCTTTTACCGGTATTTTTATCGGGACTGATTTAATTTTTGAGCTGACAGAATTTTATACTGAATGGGGAGTAGATGTTTTTACCCTGATTAGACTTTTCTTTTTAAGTCTGCCCGAAATTATAGTGCTTACCTTCCCGATGGCTTCACTTCTGGGAACTATTATGGCCTATAACCGGCTTTCGGGTGACAGTGAGATTACAGCAATGAGAGCTGGAGGGATCAGTATTATTTCTCTGGTTTTACCTGCTTTAATTATGGGGCTTGTGACCAGTGGGGTGACCATCGGTATTTCAGAATTTCTAGTTCCCAATGCCAATTATCAGGTGGAACAGATAATGTATCGGGCCCGCCACGGAGAGCAGCGGCCGGAAACTCAGTACGATTTGTTTTTAACACCAATGGACAGCAGCACCCGCCGCCCTGATTACATGCTCTATGCTCACAGTTTTAATGGAGATAATGGAGTAATGAAAGATGTAGTTATCCAGAGCTTTGAAGACGGCAGGCCCGATTCGGTGCTGGAGGCAGAAAGTGCTGAATGGTTAAGTGATGGCTGGCATTTCTATAATGGTACGGTCTATTTTTTAGATCAAGAAAACAGACAGCCGGCCCTGAAATTCAGCACCTATCGTTCACGGGAGGAAATTCATTCTCCCTCTCAGACTGGAAAATTGGGTAAGGATATAGATGAAATGAATATTCGGGAGTTAAATGAATATATAGCCTTAAAAGAGAAGCAGGGTAGTACGGCTTATGAGGAGAGAGTTGAGCTGCACCACCGTTTTTCTATTCCTTTGGCCAGCTTTATCTTTGCTCTGCTGGCAGCACCGCTTGGAATTAAACCCCAGCGCTCTGCCGGTTCAGCTACAGGTTTTGGAATCTCAATTATCATCATTTTTATTTATTATGTTTTAATGACAGTCGGTGATGCCTTAGGCAGTCAGGGCAGTATTCAACCCTGGTTTGGTGCCTGGCTGCAGAATATAGTTATCTTTATTGTGGGAATTGGACTGCTTATTAAAAC
>QBLP01000099.1 GCA_003070825.1 Halanaerobium sp.
ATTGGAGATATTTACTGCAAATTTTTTATTCTTTTTTAAGAAAAAATTGTACAAAGCAAAAAGCTCAATTCTTTAAAAACTTTATAAAAAAAATTATTTGTGATATAATATTTTCAATGAGTAGCATAAATACTTTAGATCGTTTATCAACAAAGGAGTTGATCAATTTTGAGTTATATGTCCAGATATCGCGATTGGCTTTTAAGTGACTATTTTGATAAGGAGACAAAAGAAGAGCTGGAAGCCATCCAGGATGATGAAGCAGAAATTGAAGATCGCTTTTATAAAAATATTGATTTTGGTACAGGTGGTATGAGAGGAAAAATGGGGGCCGGAACTAATAGAATTAATAAATATGTGATCCGGAAAGCCACTCAGGGTCTGGCCAATTATATAATTAATTACAGTGATGATGGTCAGGAAAAAGGTGTTGTAATTGCCTACGATTCAAGACATAATTCGCCGGAATTTTCACTGGAAGCAGCACTTGTGCTGGCTGCAAATGGCATCAAAACATATTTATTTACCGGAATGAGAGCAACTCCGGAGCTTTCTTATGCAGTTAGAGAATTAGATGCAATCGGTGGCATAGTAGTTACCGCCAGTCATAATCCACCGGAATATAATGGCTATAAGGTCTACTGGGAAGATGGGGGACAGGTAGTACCTGAGCAGGCTCGAGATATTATTGCTGAAATTGAAGAAATAGATGATTTTTCTATTGTTAAAACTATGGATGAGATGGAGGCAGTTGATAAGGGATTATTAAATTACATTGGTGCCGAAGTTGATGATAGTTATCAAAAAACTTTAATAGATATTTTACCAGATACAGATCTAGCAGCAGAGAAGGGCAGCAATTTATCAGTGGTTTATACTCCACTACATGGAACAGGCAGTACAGTAATCCCAAAACTTCTCAGTGATTTAGGTTTTTCTAACCTGCATCTTGTGGAAGAACAATCAGATGGAGATTCAGAATTTTCTACCGTAGAAAGTCCAAACCCTGAAGACAGAGAGGCTTTTGATCTGGCATTAAAGCTGGCTGAGGAAGAAGAAGCCGATCTGGTTATTGCAACTGATCCTGACTGTGATCGGATGGCACCTGCAGTTAGAGATGCTGAGGGGAACTATCAGTTTTTAAATGGGAATGAAACAGGTGTTTTATTTGCTGATTTTCTTTTAAAAGAAGCAAAGGCAGCAGGTAAGCTACCTGATAATGGAGTTATTGTTAAGTCAATTGTTTCTACAGATATGGTTTTAGATATTGCTGCTGAGTACGGGGTGGAAGTACTCGATGTACTGACAGGATTTAAATTTATTGGAGAAAAAATTACAGAGTTTGAAGCATCAGGGGAAAAAGAATTTATTCTGGGTTTTGAAGAAAGCCTCGGATATTTAATTGGTAAACATGCGCGCGATAAAGATGCTGCGGTTGCCGCTGGTCTGGCAGCAATTATGGCTCTAAAATATAAAGAAGAAGGAACAAATCTGCTGGAGCGTCTGGCAGAATTGCGAGAAGAATTTGGTTATTATCTGGAAGATTTAGAGTCGATTCGCCTGGAAGGAAAGGAAGGCCAGGAAGTAATAACTAAAACAATAGCCAGACTGAGAGAAGAGAGTCCCGAAAAAATAGCAGGCCGCAGGGTTAAGGTGGTTAAGGATTATAAATTATCTACAATTAATTATTTAGATGAAAATCAGGAAGAAGAAATAAAGCTGCCTAAATCAAATGTGCTTCAATATTTACTGGAAGGTGATGCTAAACTCACTATTAGGCCCTCCGGAACTGAACCCAAACTTAAATTTTATTTTGCAGTTCGCGAAAAAGATCAGGCAACAGCAGAAAAAGTGCTGGCCGGATTTAAGGAGAATTTAATGTCTGAAGTTGAGGAGATAATGAACAGCTTCTAAGTATTTGGCATGCAAGAAGAGTAATAGAAAAATAAGAGGCAGAATTAAAAAAATAAAAGGGAGGCTCTGCCTCCCTTTGCTGTTTTATTCAGCTTTTCCCGAACAGAGGTGTTTATTATGAAAAAAATAATTTTCATTTTTATTCTAGTTATTATTTTCACTACTTTATTTTCCGGGCTTCTTTTTGCTGAATCAGAGCCCGAAAGATCTGCAGCAGAAAATAGTCTGCAGGAAATAGAATTTGATGGCGAGAGCTATCTGGTGGAAAATTATCAGCATTTTAAAAACAGGATTGGAGCAAAAAGTGAGCCGGCCGTGGGGCTGGCACTTTCTGGTGGAGGAGCCAGAGCAATTGCAAATCTGGGGGTCATAAAAGCTCTGGTAGAAAATAACATTCCCATTGATTTAATGACTGGAACCAGTATGGGTTCAATTATTGCTACTCTCTATGGTAGTGGTCTGTCGGTGGATCAGATCGAAGAAATTGTAACTGATACTCCTTTTGCCAGACTTTTTAATTTCGGTCGGGGTGCTCTTTTGAATAGTAAAAAAGTAAATATTTTTATGGAATCAGTTGCACCGCAAAAAAAATTGGAAGATTTTTTGATTCCGACAGCTCAGCTTAGTTTTGATCTGGCAGAAGGAAAAAAATATTTAACAACAGAGGGTAAAATCTCAGAGGTGCTGCAGGCGGCCTATTCAATTCCCGGTTATTTTCCAATCCATTCTCAGAATGAGCATTATTTTATTGATGCAGGGGTACTGGAATCATCTCCTGCAAAATCAGCTGCTCTGCTGGGAGCTGATTATGTTATTGCCACTCACACACCTGAAGATGAGAAAAGATATGATTATGGAAGTCCTTTTCAATCAGCAAACCGTTTTTTAGAAATTATTCAGGATGAGTATTCCGGCCAGATACTGGACAGATATGCTGATTTTATTATTACTGCCGATGTTGAAAACTATACGTTTATGGATTTTAATTATGCCAGCAGACTGGTAGAAATAGGTTACCTGGAAACTTTAAAGAAAATTCCACAGTTAAAAGCTGAATTAAAAAAAGCAGGTATACCTCTCCGACAACCAGTTCCTCGTCAAAATTATAGTTTGGACAGCATACTGCGAGATCTTGAATTCGACCGGCTGATTGTAGAAGAAAGGGGAATAAGTCCTCTGATTTATTATGGAAGAGATTTTTCGCCTTTCAGCCAGGAATTATTTCGTACACCACTGGATCAATTTCAGGTAGGTGCTGAGATCTATTATAACAGGGCCAGGCTTGCTCTATTGGGAGAGGACAGCTGGGAGGATGCTTACTCAGCTGCTCTAAGAATAAAAAAAATTACGGATAGTCTTGATCTATATTTAAAATATAGAAATGATTATGATTCGGCTACTAAAAGTGATTATGAAGCAGAACTTAAATATTTTGGTAGAAGATTTAATTTATCTGCCGGCTATGGCAGGAGACAGGGGACTGAATATTTGCTTTTTGGAAATGATTTTCGCTATCTGGGTGATGACTTTCAGTGGCAGTCCGAAAATGATCTTTTTTTAAATTATCAGCAGGGTGATGTTGATATTTTGAGTTCACACCTTATTAATTATGATTTTACTGAGGCCTGGAGTATTGGGACCGAAGTTATTTATAATAGCAGTGATTTTGTGGAATCTCCACTTATCTATAGGGGTCAAAAACTGGACAGTAATACCAATCTGCAGGCTTCTTTAAATTTCAATTATAATTATAATTTGCAGCTGCCGATGGAACTTCTAAATTTCTTGCAGTTAACTGATATTGGAGGTTACCTATTTGTTGACTATTACAGTGATCAGCAGTGGTCAGAGGAGGGACTGGCAGTTGGGCCTGCTTTTAATTCGAGATTATATTTATTAGGTTTAAAACCAATAGAAGTTGATTTATTTGTGGCCCATGATTTTGAAATTAAAGATCAACGCTATGGACTTCAGTTTTCCTACAGTTTTTAACATCTATCTGATTTAATGTTATAATATTAATAAGAGAAATTTTGATTAATCTGACTTAGACTTAGCGAAAATTATTTGGGAGTGATATAATGAAGATTAAAAAAGCAGTAATTCCAGCAGCCGGCTGGGGAACCAGACTATTACCGGCAACCAAGGCTCAACCCAAAGAGATGCTGCCGATTGTTGACAAACCTTCTATTCAGTATATAGTTGAGGAGGCAGTTGCAGCAGGAATTGAGGATATTTTAATCATTACCTCTAAAGATAAACAGAGCATTGAAGATCATTTTGATAAATCTCAGGCCCTGGAAGCAGCTTTAAAAAGACAGGGTAAAACAGAGCTTTTAAATATGGTTGAAGATATTTCGGAGATGATTACTATTCATTCAGTCAGGCAAAAGGAGCAGAAAGGTCTGGGCCATGCTATTTATTGTGCCAAAACATTTGTGGGTAATGATCCTTTTGCAGTCCTGCTTGGGGATGATATAATCCATTCTAAAAAGCCAGTTATTCAGCAGATGATGGAGATTTATGAAGAAAAAGAGACTGCTGTTCTGGGCTGTAAAACTGTTGCCGAAAAAGACGTAAATAAATATGGAATAGTTGATTATAGCCGCAAAGATGGTGATGTTTATCGGGTCGAAGATATGGTAGAAAAACCATCACTGGAAGAGGCGCCTTCCAATCTTGCAATTTTAGGACGTTACATTATTACTCCTGATATTTTTAATATTTTAGAAAACACGCCTCCAGGCAAAGGAGGAGAGATCCAGCTAACTGATGCTTTAAAGACTCTGCTTGATAAGCGAGTAGTTTATGGTTATGATTTCGAAGGAAAACGTTATGATGTTGGAAATAAAATGGGTTTTTTAAAAACCACAGTTGAGCTGGCTCTGGCAAGAGAAGATTTGGGGCCTGAATTTAAAAAATACTTAAAGGAACTGACAGCAGATTTTTAATCAGTATTTAGAATTGAAAAAAATGGGAAAGAGTTTTCTGATCAAAATCTGGCCCCAGTAGAGCAGATAATTCTTTAATATCTGCTGGTTTTTCCAGTATTAGTCGGGAAGCTCTTTTGCTTCCGATTCCCGGGATAGCTTCCAATTCTTTTTTACTATAATCATTAAATTTTTTGGGCCATTTGAGAGCTGTAATTGAGCGATAACCGTGATCAACAACTTTTACTTTTTGAAAAAAATTGTCATTTTGATCGATGACTGCTGTTAGTATCGGGTAGGTACCCAGCTGTCTGCAGTAGTTGAGACTGCCCTTTTTCTTTTCGGAATAGAGGTCAGTTAAAACAACACCTGCCGGAAATACTTTTTTTAGCATTTGCTGATTAATTTCTTTATTTATTTTTTGTTTGTATTTTTTGAATTCACCCTGGGAGTACTTAACTTCAGGATAACTGCCCAGGCGGACAACCTGTCTGATATTAATTCTTCTGAGCATTAAATTATCAGTCAGTAATTTTTTTAAGAACTGATAATTATAATTAAGAGTTTTTCGGCTTTCTCCAATCAGGCCGTGGAGAAAATTGAGACCTGGAAGCAGTTTGGGGATGCCGTTTTCTCTTCTGCCGCCAATTTCATTCATTAGTTTAATGGCAAAATAATTATCCTTACTGCTGCTGTCTATATTATTTTTCTTTAAGACTTCTGGGTCGGCTGATTCCAGCCCAAAGGCTGCTGTATCACCGGGAGTGTTATATTTAGCAATGGTTTCTATAATTTGAGCTGATTTTTCTGGATTGCGGGCAATTTCAGCCGGGTTCATATTATCCATATGCAGCACTTTGAGATCAGGATCCGCTCTGCGAATGCCCTGATAGAGTTCCTTGATCTGATCTGGGTTTAAAATAAAATTTTCATTTTTCAGCTGAGCCCCATAGAGCAGTAGATCTGTCTGGCTTCCAAGGCGGTAGTGATGAATACCTACTTCAGCCAGAGCCTTAACTTCTGCGGCAATATTTTCCGGGCTGCGGCTGTAAGTTAAATTCTTTAGGCGTTCACTGCAGAAAGCACAGTGGCTGCTCCGGGGACAGCCTCGAAAAGTTTCCAGTTCGGCAATTATTTTTGGATAATTGGGGTGTCTCTTGAGTAAATGACTGCCGCTTAAGGCAAATTTGTTTATATACTTGTCAATTTCAGCTGGTAAAATTTCTGTTTCGGTCAGCCTTTTAAAAATATCTACTGCAGCGATTTCCGCTGCTATAATATCAAAATTATCTTTAAATTTTTCTTTCATATTTTCAATTAAGGTGATTGGCCCCCCCAGAACTTTGGTGGGATAAAAAACTTTTTTGCCTATTTCTTTAATTTCTGCCGCTGCAGCTGGCTGTCCCCCGAGATAATGTCCGGGAACTGTGGTTCCGGCAATCATAATTACTATGTCTGCGGTTTCCATTTTTTTTAGTTCTAAATCTTTATTTTCTCTTAGGCTGTCAATGGTCAGGTAGTTAAGATTATCGTCTCGCACGCCTGCTTCCAGGAGAGCACCCCAGAGATAGCGGATATGAGGAGAAATATAAGGTGGAACTCCGAGGCAGGAGGGTTCATCTAAATATCCATCTATTACTGTGATTTTTAACTGGTTATTTTTCATGGTTAGTTCCTTTCTCACTATTAATTTGCTGTTTTAAGCTCTTAAAAAGAGTTTAAAAGAGCTTTTTAATGTCTCAACTTTAGTTTTATGTAATCTTGATAAGTGATTTTTTAACAGTTTCTTTGACTTTATTATAACATAAAGCTTAACCCTGTCTCTTATACACAT
>QBLP01000492.1 GCA_003070825.1 Halanaerobium sp.
TCACTATTCATCTCCAGGCGGTCATCTTTGATTTCTGCAATGATATTACCGCAATTTTCACAGACAAAGTTTTTCCCTTTAACTTTTCCATCATAAAGCCTTGTGATTTTTGATTTCCAGCAGCGGAGAACTCTGCCCTGGCCAATTTTTTTATATTTAAAAAGTTTGGTTTTGCATTTAGCACATTTGATTGTCAGCATAATATCAATCCTCTGATTGAGTTAGATAATAGTTTTTGCGGGCAAAATAGATTAAAGTCATCCAGATTCCAAAAGGCACTAAAGTTAAAGCAACTAAAAGGACAGTTACCCAGATATTTGTTTCCATCTGCCTGG
Source organism: Halanaerobium sp. (assembly GCA_003070825.1). Classification (GTDB taxonomy): domain Bacteria; phylum Bacillota; class Halanaerobiia; order Halanaerobiales; family Halanaerobiaceae; genus Halanaerobium. The sequence continues at coordinate 336 of QBLP01000492.1, forward strand.
AATAGTAGATCAGTGCAGTGACATATAAAAGTACAGAAATTGTGCCGATGAGATATAAATTACTATTTGCACTAATTATTATGTTAGAAATGATCAAAATAAGTATTGAGGCTAAATATAGTTTGCCAGCTTTGTTTGAAATAAAAGCGTTAAATATTGATTTAAGCATTATCCCGCTCCCTTCTGTTTATATCTATTAATTTAATTATAGCACAGACAACTTTATTTTAATAATTAAGCTCCAGTCCCACTCCAACTTCCTTAAGATCGACTACTATTTACGCAGATAATATTTTTCACCATTATATTCTGAAATTATAATTTTATGATCAAAAATCAATTCTGACCCAGCAGACCAAAACTAAATTTATAGAGAAAATAATCAAAACTATTTCCTGACAGATTTCCGAAATTAATCATTCTGACCGCCAGGTTTATAGCTGCAAATTGATCTGATCCATATTCAGATTTAACTCTATTTATCATTTCCTGGTCTGGCTGACCCTTATTTTCTGTCCAGTGCTGAGCATAGACCAGGGCTAAAATCTGATCTTCCGGACAGTCATTCAGCTCACCTGAAAGCAGAGAATCTAGTTCTTTTTGACTGATGCCAGCCTTTAATGCTAGTTTTGAATGATAATAGGAGCAGTAGCGGCAGCCGTTGACTTCAGTCACCGCCATCATCAACCTCTGCCTGAATTCAGCATCAATTAGCTCTCCTGCTTCTAATTTTTTAATCCGCCCCCTATTTTCC
>QBLP01000493.1 GCA_003070825.1 Halanaerobium sp.
AGATGTGTATAAGAGACAGGGTTATTGTGGTGGGGATAGAAAAAGGATTTATCTTTGATGTCTATTAACTGTAGATCAGCCTGATAGCCTTCCTCAATCAAACCCACTTCAGTTAGAGCAAGGGCTTCTGCCCCATTTATAGTTAAAAGCTCTAAAATTTCAGCAGCGGCTACTGCTGTTGGATCACTGTACTTAATCTTCTGCAGATAAGAAGCCATCTTTGCTTCTTTGAGCATATCCAGTGAGTTATTGCTGGAAACTCCATCAGTACCCAGGCTGACATTGATTTCATTAGCTAAATATTTTTTAACTGGTGCAATTCCATTTGCCAGTTTGGCATTACTCATAGGATTGTGGGCAATCTGAACCTTTTTATTTCTTAAAATCTCCAGATCTCCCGGCTTCAGATGGACACAGTGTGCAGCCAGAACGTGATTATCAAAAAAATCAAAATCTGCTAAATATTTAATCGGTGAGCTCTGATAATTATCTATAAAATCATCAACTTCCTTTTTACTTTCAGAAAGATGAATATGAATTGGCAGTTTATTTTCCCGGGCCAGCTCTTTTATTTGTTTTAAATAATCTCGCCCACAGGTATAGGGAGCATGTGGAGCCAGCATAGTTGTAATTCTGCCGTCAGCTTTACCATTATAATTAAGGGCAAAATCCAGAGCTTTATCTAAACCTTTCTGACCATCATTGGCTTCGATCAGCCCCTCTGCTAGAACAGCTCTAATTCCGCTTTTTTTAACTATTTCTGCTACTCGATCCATCGCAAAATACATATCAGAAAAGGTTGTAGTTCCGGTTTTTATCATTTCAATTACAGCCAGTGCTGTTCCCCAGTAAATATCTTCAGCATTAATCTCTGCCTCAAAAGGCCAGATTTTATTCTGCAGCCACTTATCCAGCGGCATGTCATCTGCATAACCCCGCATTAAAGTCATAGCAGCATGAGTGTGGGTATTAACATAACCGGGTAATACTATTTTACCGGCAGCATCAATTAAATAATCATATTCTTTAACCTGATCTATTA
>QBLP01000494.1 GCA_003070825.1 Halanaerobium sp.
ATATTGAAGATACAGTTTCGATTTTGAGAGGTTTAAAAGAAAAATACGAAATTCACCATGGGATTAAAATAACTGATAATGCAATTGTAGCTGCGGCCAAACTTTCTGACCGCTACCTGACAGAAAGATTTTTACCTGATAAAGCTATTGATTTGATTGATGAGGCGGCTTCTAAAATTAGAATTGAAATTGATTCGATGCCGATAGAAATTGATGAACTTGACCGCAGAGTCAGACGGCTGGAAACGGAAAAAGAAGCCTTAAAAAATGAAGATACAGAAGAGGCTCAGGAGCGGTTAGAAGAGATTGAAGAAAAGCTGCAGGAATTAAAGGACCAGCGTGATCCCCTGCGCTTAAAGTGGAAAAATGAAAAAGATCAGCTTGCTAAAATACAGGAGTTAAAAGAAAAAATTGACCAGGTAGAATATCAGGCTGAAGCTGCAGAAAGAGAGGCCAATTATGAAGAAGCAGCCCGACTCCGTTATGGTAAATTAAATGAGCTGCGCAGAGAATTGGCTGAAATCAGCCAGAAAGTTGAAGAGTCACAAAAAGATGCCACCCATCTGGTTAAAGAAGAGGTGACAGAAGAAGATATTGCAGAAATTGTTTCCCTCTGGACCGATATTCCACTGCAGAAACTGATGGAAGAAGAAAAGGAAAAGCTGATCCATTTAGAAGATGAATTAGAAAAGCGGGTTGTCGGTCAGCATGATGCAGTTAAAGCAGTCAGTAATGCAATTCGCCGCTCCCGCACAGGTCTCCAGGATGCAGATCGCCCCCTTGCTTCCTTTATGTTTATGGGACCAACCGGAGTTGGTAAAACAGAACTTGCCAAAACACTAGCTGCCTACCTCTTTGATGATGAGCGAGCTCTGACCAGAATTGATATGTCAGAGTACATGGAAAGGCATGCTGTTTCCAAACTTATTGGTTCACCTCCTGGTTATGTCGGATTTGAGGAAGGTGGACAGCTGACAGAAAAGGTCAGACGTAATCCCTATTCTGTAATTTTATTTGATGAGATCGAAAAGGCTCATCCAGATGTATTTAATATCCTGCTGCAGATCCTTGATGATGGTGTTTTAAC
>QBLP01000011.1 GCA_003070825.1 Halanaerobium sp.
TTTCAATCAAAAAGTATTTTAGAAGAAAGTATTTACCAGGCAGCCTTAGATAAAGTACAAAATAATGCCAGGCAGCTTGATATGGTTATTGATCAGAGCATCAGTTCAGTTAGAAACTTAGATCACAGCTGGTTTGATACCCGAACAACTCTGGATACCGAACTGGCAAGAGAACTTTATTTTAATATGGGTAATAATGAGCACTTTGCTACCATTGTAGAAGAACATCCTTATCTTTCTTCACTTTTTATAGTTGATTTAAATGGACAGATGAGTACAACCTACACTGAAGATGAAGTAAATATCTCAGAAACAGAGGTTTTTCAGCGTGCGCTAGAAAGTAAAGAAATTTTCCTCAGTGACCCGGTTAAGACTCCCGGAGGAGAAGAAGATGCGGTTTTAATAATTGAACCTTACTATGTAGAGGATCAGCTGGCAATGATCTTTGGTGGTTCAATTCCACTGACTGTATTTAATCAGCTGAGTACTTCAATGGATATTAATGGTGAGGGTTCAGGGTTTATCATAAATGAAAATAATTACGTGATTGCGCATGAGAATCCTAAATATCAGGGGAATAAATCACTGCTTACAGCAGGTGGAGCAGAAATGGAAGCTTTATTTAAAAAAATGCATACAGATGTTAGTGAGATAGAATTTTACAACCTTCTTGGAGCTGAGCGGGGTGTAGCATTTGCACCCTTGAAATCAGCAAATTGGGAGCTTGCAATCCAGGCAAATAATGCTAATGTAATGGCACCGATTACCACGATGAGGTATATGAGTATTTTGATTGGGATTATTGCTGTTATCATAGGGGTGGTTGTTGCCTATTATATTGCCGGTTATATTTCAAAACCAATTTTAAAACTGCGCGATTCAGCTAATGTCATAGCTGGTGGTGACCTAACCGAAAAAGTTGAGATTGAGAATAAAGACGAAATTGGAGAACTGGCAGATGCCTTTAATCAGATGGTAGATAATATTAAAAAGCTGGTTGTAAATATCAATGATTCGGCTTTAAGAACTGATAAAACCGGAGAAGAATTAAAGGATACTGCAGCTCAGACTTCCAGGTCTATTGATAATGTAGCTGCCTCAGTAGAGGAGTTTTCTGCTTCAATTGAAGAAGTAGCTGCTTCAGCAGAAGAATTTGCTTCTTCCAGTACAGAGATTAACGAAAATGTTCAGGGAATTACTGATTATACAGACCAGGTTAACGAACTTGCAGTAAGTGGTCTGGAAGAAATGCAGAAAACAGAAAACGAAATGGAAGAAGTAATGGATGTATCTGCTGAATCTATTGATAAAATTAACAATTTAAATGAGTCTGCAGGAAAAATTAACGGTATTGTTAATATGATTTCTGCTATTGCTGAACAGACAAATCTGCTGGCCTTAAATGCTGCTATCGAAGCTGCTCGGGCTGGAGATGCAGGCAGGGGTTTTGCAGTGGTAGCAGATGAAATCAGAGAATTAGCTGAAGAGACAAAGGGCTCAACCGATGAAATTAGAAGTCTGGTAGATAATCTGCAGGATGAAATTAAGGATACTGTTGGAGTTATTAATAATACCAATGAGCAGATTAAAACCGGAGCTGCTTCAGTATCTGAAACGGGTAAGACTTTTAATAATATAACTGATAAAATTAAAGATGTTGTTGATCAGGTTAAAGAAACTGCTGCTTCTGTTAATGAGCTTTCTAAAGGAAGTCAGGATATTTCTAAGGTTACAGAAGAACAGGCTGTTAACAGTGACCAGATTTCCGAATCTGTTCAGAAACAATCAGAGTCAATGGAAAATCTTAACCAGGCAGTTGATAGTCTGACTGAAATGACAGTTGAATTAAAAGAATTAGTTGGAGAATTTAAAATTTCATAAATGGGGTGTGATTATGGAGACAGCTCAAGAACGTCTGGATTTAGAGAATGCTAAAAATAAAAACAATAAAAAAAGCGGTCAGGCTCAATATGTAGTTTTTAATATTGGGGAAGAAGAATATGGGATAGAAATAGAATACACAAGAGAGATTATTAAGTCTGCCCAGATTACCAATGTTCCAAATACTGATGAGCATGTTGTAGGTGTAATAAATTTGAGAGGGATTATCGTTCCAGTCGTTGATCTGCACAGTCGTTTTGAAATTGAGGAAGACAGTGGTGATTTTGAAGCTGATGAGCAGCGGACAATTACAGTTGAAGTCAACGATATGCTCTTAGGAATTCAGGTTGATCACATTGAGGGGATTGTCTGGCTGGAAGAAGACAGCATTACCCCTGCTCCTGATGTAGAAAGTGGATTAAGACAGGATTATCTGCGCGGAGTCTGTGCTCGTGATGAGGATCATCTTCTGATTTTACTTGATTTAGAGAAAACCCTTTTTACCCAATAGCTTATTTAAGACTTTCCCCTTTTAACTGATCTATTTAATTAGGGGAAAGTTTTATTCTAGTAATAACTTTTATTAATTAAATGGAGGTGATTGTTATGCAGCTGAAAGAGGTAAGTCAGGATAAAAAACAGTATGTTATTTTTTATCTGGCCGATAAGAAGTTTGGTGTAAATATCAATCAAACAAAAGAAATTCTTTCTAATACTGAAATGACTTTTGTCCCTGACAGTCCTGATTATATCAGTGGAATAATTAATCTGCGGGGGGCGGTTGTACCCATAGTTGATTTAAAATTGCGGCTTAATATTAGTGGAGAAAGGAAGAATCAGGAGGAAAAAATAATCATTGTTGAACTTGAGGGCTTAACAGCAGGAATGATGGTTGATGATGTTAAAGAAATCAAACCGCTGACAAAAGAAAATATTGTAAATTTGCCTGATTTAGCCAGAAAAGTAGACAGTGATTATATAGAAGGTGTAGGCAGAGCTGACAGAAGTGACGAACTGCTGCTGCTTTTAGATTTAAAAAATGTTTTAAATAATCACGAAATAGAGGAGTTAAAAAATGTAGAATCGGAAAGTAGTAGTTAAGAATAGTTTAGGTTAGGAGGGAAAGTTTATGGAATTGGACCAGACAAAAAAAGATATCCTAAAAGAGGTAGCAAATATCGGAGCTGGAAATGCAGCTACTGCTTTTTCGGGAATGATTGGACAGGAGATTAATATGACTGTCCCCAAAGTAGAACTGGTTAAGATACAGGATTTACCAGCAATCACTGGCGATGAAGAAGAATTTATTGCCTGTATCATGATTAATTTTTCTGGTGAGATCTCTGGGAAAATTTTGCTGGTTGTTGATATGGAAAATGTTGAAAAAATGTTAAAGCTGATTTTTTCAACTGATGATCTACCGGGCAAGGAAATGCAGCATTCTGCGCTTAATGAACTGGGAAATATTCTGAGTGGAGCCTATTTAAAAGCTATCAATGATTTTACTGATCTGGCTCTAGACCAGAGTGTGCCGGCAATGGCTTATGATATGGCAGCTGCAGTTTTAAGCTCTTCTGTGATCGATTACAGTCAGACAGAAGACCATATTTTACTGCTGGAGACTGAATTTATTACCGAAGAAGAGAAGTTGGAACTTTTTTATTTTTTCATTCCAGAAAGAGACTCACTTGATTTTCTTTTCCAAAGACTGGTAGGTGGTAGTTTTGCCTAGTCTGGATCAGGTAGCAGAAAAACTGGTTGTTAAAATGGCTGACCATGCCATTGGTGATGAGAATACAGTTTTAGCAACTCTAGGACTTGGTTCCTGTATCGGGATTGCACTTTATGATAAATTTTCTAAGGTAGGGGGGCTTGTTCATATAATGCTGCCCGAAAATCCCGGGGGCAAAAAAATTGTTAAATATGCAGATACAGGGATTCCTTTTTTAATTACAGAAATGGAAGCTGCCGGGGCCAGAAAAAGACGCCTTGCTGCTAAAATTGTTGGTGGTGCAGGAATGTTTAAGTCTGAAAGTGGAGATTCAGTGATGAAAATCGGCGAAAGAAATATTGAAGCTGTTAGAGAAGTTTTAAAAGATGAAGGAATTAAAGTGACAGGTAGTGATGTGGGTAAAGACTATGGTCGTTCAATGTACTTTTATCTTGATGACGGCCGAGTCGAGGTTAAATCATTCAGTCGTGACTTGATTACCATTTAAATTTATTATATAGTAAAAAAAGGAATCGAATAAAAATCTATAATTTTTGGATAAATTATTCTTTACTATTGTAAATAAAAATCATTTCTGTTATTATATAATGTAATAGCAGATATTATTTAGAGGAGGTAATTTTTAAATGCCTAGAGTGTTAATAGTTGATGATGCAGCATTTATGAGATTAAATTTAAAAAATATATTAAAAGATGAATTTGAAATAGCAGGTGAAGCTGAAAATGGCAAAGAAGCAGTAGAATTATATCAGGAGTTAAGTCCGGATATTGTTACAATGGACATCACAATGCCTGTGATGGATGGACTGGAAGCCATTAAAGCAATTCAGGATATAGACCCTGGAGCTCAGATTGTTGTTTGTAGTGCCATGGGACAGCAGAAAATTGTTATTCAGGCGATTGAAATGGGTGCCAAAGATTTTATTGTTAAACCATTCAAAAAAGATAGAGTAATGGAGTCCTTAAAAAAGCTGCTATAAAATGAATTATTATTTTTTTATTTAATATGTGTTGAATAAGTGATAATTTTATAAAATTAATATAAAGTTTTATATAGGCAAAATTAGCGAAAGCTGATGACGCAAAGTTATGGGTCTAAGATATTTTATTATGGCTGCCAGACTGTACACTTAAAAATCTATAGTGAAAAACTGTAGATTTTTTCATTCTATGGGGGTATAAAATATGGATAATTTAGAAATTATAACCAGCGCGCTTGCTGGTTCTGCCCGGAGAGGTGAATTAATTGCTAATAATTTAGCAAATGTGAGCACCCCCGGTTATAAAAGACAGGATATTGATTTTAAAAGAGCTTTAAAAAAGGAAATGGATTCTTCAGATTCTATTAATCTTAAAACTACTCAGGACAATCATTTAGCTTTTAGCCGTCAATATTCTGCTGTTCAAAACTCTGAAAACAGCCGAATGAGCAGAAATGACGGCAATAGTGTGGATATTGAGGTGGAAATGGCTGAACTTGCCAAAAATACTATTTATTATAATGTGATGACTAAACGAGCTGCCGGATATTTTTCTACTTTAAATCAGGTTATTCAGCAGGGAGGTAAATAATAATGTTTAAAGGAATAGATATTAGTGCTTCTGGTCTTACAGCTCAGAGGCTAAGAATGGACACAATCTCTTCTAATATTGCTAATGCCGAAACAACCAGAGATGAGGATGGCAATACATACAGACGGAAAATTCCTATTTTTAAAGAAAAGCTGGAAAATCAGATGGGTTCGGGTCTCGGTTCTACTGCCGGTGGTTTTGAATCTGCAGGAGTGGAAATTAGTGAAATTTCAGAAGACCAATCTCCTTTTCGGCTTGAATATCGACCTGAGCATCCTGATGCAAATGAAGAAGGTTATGTTGAACTTCCCAATGTCAGTGTGATGACCGAAATGGTTAATATGATAGATGCCAGCAGGGCATATGAAGCAAATATTCAGGCGATTTCTAATTATAAGAGTATGGCAAACAGTGCTCTAAACATCAGCACTTAATTAAGGAGTGAAAAAGATGGAGATTAATCCTGTTAAGTTCCAGAGTGGATTCGAAAATTTCTCAATACAAAAGGAAGAAAAAAACAAAAATGTTCAGGCTTTCTCAGATCTATTTAGAGAAAAATTGAACGAAGTTAATCAGCTGCAGAAAGATTCGCAGGCCGTGACAGCCAGTTTTGCCGCTGGAGAAACTGATAGTGTGCATGATGTAATGATTGCTGCTGAGAAAGCAAAATTAGCAGTCAATCTAACAACCGCAGTTCAGACCAAAGTAATTGATGCATATAATGAAATTATGCGTCTGCAGGTTTAATTTAAGATGATAGAACAAAGAGCATTTACGGAAGAGGTATAATGATGGCCGAATTTTTGACAAACTATAAGGAAGAAATTCAGGATACATGGCAAAAATTAAATAAAAACATTCAAATTATAATTATTATTCTCACAGTATTAATGACCGGAGCTTTTGGCTATCTTATCTTCAGGGGAACTTCTACCAGTTATCAGCCTCTTTTTACCAATCTTTCAACAGATGATACAGCTGCAATAGTTCAGAGACTGGATGAAAACAATGTGGATTATCAGCTTGGGGGGGATAATGGTAATACAATTTTAGTTCCAGAAAGTCAGGTTCACAGATTAAGACTTGACATGGCATCAGCTGGTCTTCCTGACCAGGGTGTTGTTGGCTTTGAAATTTTTGATAATAGTGAATTTGGTACAACTGAATTTGAAAGGAAGGTCAATTATTATCGGGCTCTGGGAGGAGAATTGAGCCGCTCTATTCAGTCGATTTCGGGAATAGAATTTGCTCGAGTTCAGATTACTCCTCCGGAGGAAAGCCTATTTTTAGAGGAAGAAAAATCAGCAACTGCTTCAGTAATGGTCAAACTTGAGCCTGGTTATAATATGAGTGCAGAGCGGGTAAATGCTGTTCAGAATTTGGTTGCAAGCGGGGTTCAGGATTTACCATTATCAGAAGTAACAATTGTTGATACAAATGGTAATCTATTATCTCAACCCTCTGGTCCAGATAATAATCAGTGGTCTGATCCACAGAATTTTGCAGTGCAGCAGGAATTTGAGTCTGCTCTTAAGAATGATTTAAATTCACTTTTAACTAAGGTTTTAGGACCAAACAACTTTGCAATTCAGGTAAATGCCAATTTAAACTTCGATCAGCGGCAGGCAGAAAGCAAAACCTATTCGCCTGTGATTGATGAGAGTGGAATTGTCCGTAGTGAGGAAATTAGCACTGAAAGCCAAAAAAACGGGACAAGTGGAGGTGCACCAGGAACTGATGCAAATATTCCACAGTATCAGGGTGAGGGCACGGAAGAAAGCAGTACTTATGAACGAAAAAATACTATTACAAATTATGAAATTAATGAAAGAATAGAAAAACATGTCTATGCACCCGGTGAAGTAGAGCGTTTATCAGTTTCAGTAATCATTGATCAGAAGACTGACGAAGAAACTATTAATAAGATTAGAAATATTGTTGGAGCAGCAATTGGCTATAATGAGCAGAGAGGTGATGTTTTAAACATCAGCTCAATGGCCTTTGATGATTCTCTAGAAGAGGCAGCTCAGGAGGCGATGGCGGCTCAGGAAGCAACTGCTAGAAGACAGATGTATATTTATGGTGGACTTATATTATTAGTTTTATTATTAACATCTGCTTTAATAATTTACTTATACCGCAAAAAGCCAGCAGCAGATAGAGGAAGTAAAGTTGATCTTTCAGTTGAAGAAGACGAAGAAGAAATTAACTTATTTGAACCAGATGCTGATCAGAGAAAAAGAGCTAAGGTAAAGAATGAACTTGAAAATATGATTCATTCCGATCCAGAAAATGCAGCTAAACTAATCCGCAGCTGGTTAATTGATGAATAAATGTCAAAGGGGTTTTTGTTATGAGAGATGAGTTAACTGGAAAAGAAAAAGCTGCTATTTTGTTGATCTCACTGGGGCCAGATGTGTCTTCAGATATTTTTAAGCACTTAGATGATGAAGAGGTGGAAAAATTAACATTAGAGATAGCCAATCAAAATAAAATTGATCCTGAAACCAAAAAGAAGATTCAGGAAGAGTTTCTGCAGCTGCAGAAGGCAAATGACTATATTAATTCTGGTGGAATAAACTATGCCAAAAAAATACTTGAAAAGTCATTTGGAAAAGATAAGACCCGCAATATTATCAATCGTTTAACCGCAACTCTTCAGGTTCGACCCTTTGATTCAATTCGCAAATCAGATCCAACCCAGCTTTTAAACTTCATTCAGGGAGAACATCCCCAGACAATCGCTCTGATCCTTGCCTATATTAATGCGGAACAGGCTTCTCAGGTTTTATCCTCACTTTCACCAGATATTCAGAGTGAAGTAGCCAAACGAATAGCCGTTATGGATAGAACTTCTCCAGAAATTATCAAAGAAGTTGAGTCTGTATTAGAAAAGAAACTTTCTTCAGTTGCTGCCAACGAATATGCCAGTGCTGGAGGGGTTCAGTCGATTGTAGATGTTTTAAATCAGGTTGACCGCGGTACTGAAAAGAATATTTTAGATAAGTTGGAAGAAGATGATCCGGAACTGGTTGAAGAGATTAAAAAGAGAATGTTTGTCTTTGAGGATATTGTACTTCTTTCTGATAGAGCAGTACAGCTTGTGCTGCGTCAGGTGGAAACTCATGATCTTGCACTTGCCTTAAAAACAGCAAGTGATGAGGTTGAAAATATCATAACCGGAAATATGTCTCAGCGTGCAGCAGAGATGCTGGAAGAGGATATGGAATTTATGGGACCGGTACGAATCCGTGAGGTAGAAGATGCTCAGCAGCGAATTGTTAATGTAATTAGAGAACTTGAAGAAAGTGGAGAAATTGTTATAGCCAGAGGTGGGGAGAGTGAAGTAATTGTCTAAAGTTATTAAGGCATCTCAGGTTACAGGTAAATTTAAAATTAATCAAAATCCTAAGACTCTTTCATTCGAAAACAATAGTGAAGATCAACCATCTAAATCCGATAGTGAAAAGAAAAAAAGCAGAGTTATTAAAAAGCAAAAAAAAATTTTAAGTCAGGCAGAAAAAGATGCTCAAAAAATTATCAAAGAGGCAGAAAAAAAGGCAGAAGCAGTTATTAAAGAAGCTGAAGCTGAAAAAGAAAAAATACTTGCCGAAAAAGATGAAATTTATAAGTCGACTAAAAATGAAGCCAGAAAAGAAGGTCTGGCAGATGCTAAAGCTGAAATCGAAAAAAAAGAAAAACAGTTAGCAGAATTAATTTCCAGTTTTGAAGAGGAGCTTACTCGCGAAAAAAGCAGGCTCCGAAAAGATGTTATTGAACTGGCTGTAAAAATTGCCAGTATTGTAATAGATGTTAAGTTAGAAACTGAGCATGATATGATTAATAATATTATTTCGGATATGCTGAGCAAAGTAGATGACAATCATCGCGATATTGTGGTCAGAGTTCATCCACAGCTACTGCCATATATTGAAGAAAATCGTTTTTATCAGCATATTAATCAGAAAAACATTGACTTTGTTGCAGATCCGGAGCTTAGAAAAGGTGACTGTGTGGTTGAAACCAATCTTGGAGGTAAAGAAGGCAGTCTGGATCATAAACTTGATTTAATTAAAACTGAACTATTAAAAGAGGTAGAACAGCATGATTGATCTGGATATGACAAAATTAGAAAGTAAACTTAAGGATATAAATATGACCAGAAATTTTGGCCATATTAATCGAGTTATCGGCCTGGTTATTGAATCTATTGGTCCCCAGGCTTCTATAGGTGAACTCTGCCTGATTAAAGGTGAGCAGGGTGATATTAAAGCCGAAGTAGTTGGCTTTGATGATAACAAGGTTTTAATGATGCCAATTGGAGAAATGGAAGGGATTAAGCCTGGAGCTAGAGTAGTAGCTACTGACCAGAAATTGAAAGTTAAAGTCGGCAGAGAACTTCTCGGTAAAATTATTGACGGCAGTGGAAACATAATCAATGATGCCGAGCTCAGTGGCTTAAATGAAGTTCCTGTTAACCGCAAACCGCCCAACCCATTAACCAGAGAAAGAATTAAAGAACCTCTGTCACTGGGAGTACGCTGTATTGATGGCTTTTTAACCTGTGGTAAAGGCCAGCGACTGGGTATTTTTGCCGGTAGTGGTGTTGGTAAATCAACCCTGCTTGGAATGGCGGCCAGGAACACAAATGCCGATATAAATGTAATTGGTCTGGTAGGTGAGCGTGGCCGGGAGGTCAGAGATTTTATAGAAAAAGATCTGGGGGAAGAAGGTTTAGAACGTTCAATTGTGGTAGTTGCTACTTCAGATCAACCTGCTTTATTAAGAGTAAAGGCAGCAAACATTGCAACTGCGATTGCTGAATATTTTAGAGATCAGGGCGAAGATGTACTGCTGATGATGGATTCAGTTACTCGAGTTGCCATGGCTTTACGCGAAGTGGGGCTGGCAATTGGTGAACCGCCAGCAACCAGAGGTTATCCACCTTCTGTTTTTGCTGAACTGCCCAAATTACTTGAGAGAACCGGAACCAATGATCAGGGGTCAATTACTGCCCTCTATACTGTACTGGTTGAGGGTGATGATTTTAATGAACCTGTTTCTGATACGGTTAGAGGTATTTTAGATGGCCATATTTCCTTATCCAGAGAGCTGGCTGAAGCCAGTCATTATCCTGCTGTTGATGTTTTAAGTAGTGTCAGTAGAATTATGGAGGATATAGTGAGTGAAGAGCACAGCCAGGCGGCAGCCAGACTGCAGAAGTTAATTGCAACCTACAATCAGTCTGAAGATTTAATTAATATTGGCGCCTACGAAAAAGGGTCTAATCCTGAGGTGGATAAGGCAATAGATAAAATTGACGAGATTAATAATTTTTTAACTCAGGGTATTAATGAGGAAGCCAGCTACGAAAAGACTGTAAATCAGTTAATTAAAATAGCTAACAATTAGTCATAGAGGTGGCTGAAAGATGAAGGGATATAAATTTAAGTTTGAAAAAATCTTAAATTTAAGAATCAGACAGGAAGAACAGGAAGAAGATAAATATCTACTTTTAAAAAAAGAGCTGAATGATATTAAAAATAAGATTGAATCATTAAAATCAGAAAAAGAAAATGTTTTTGAGCATTTAAGAGATCAGGAAAACGATCTTGCTCTAAATATCAGCCTCAGGCGTTATTTAAAAGAGCTGAAAGCTAAAGAACAGACGGCTCTCAGTGAGAAATCAGAAAAAAATGAAGAAGTATCCGAGCAGCTTGAAATTTTAATGGAAAAGAAAAAAGAAAGAAAGACTTTGGAAAAATTAAAAGAGCAGGAAATCAAAAAATTTGTCAAAGAGTTTTTAGAAGATGAGCAAAAAGAGCTGGATGAGCTTGGAAGATACTATTCTATGGGTGGTAGATAAATTTGATAAAAAAGATTTTATTTTTTTTAGGATTATTTTTAATATTATTTGCTATGTTGTCCTGGTCTTTTGATGCCCTGGGAATAATTGATATTAAAACAACTGTGAGTAATATAGCAAACAGCACACCTGTTGTTAAAGATTATATAATTACTCAGGAAGAACTGGACACATTGAAAGAAGAAAACTCTTCTTTAAAAAGTACAGTCTCCGAAAAGGACAGTCAAATTGCAGAATTGAAGGCTCAGATAGAAGATTTAAACCAGAAGCTGGCGGAAAGAGAAGACCTGTTTGCAGATTTAGAATCAGAATATCAGGCTTTAAGAACTGAGGAAGATAATCGCAAGACCAGATTAGCAAAAATTGCAGATATCTATCGCAGAATGGAGCCAGAAGCTGCAGCAGCTGTAATTCAGGAGCTGGAAGATAATCTGGCTGTTGAGATTTTAAGACGATTGAAAGAAGAGCAGGCAGCTTTGATTTTTGAGTCTATGCCCCAGCAGCAGGCTGCAAAATATATCAGCCAGCTGGGTTTAGAATAAATGGGTCTGATTAATATTTTAGACCCGAGTGAATATTTTAAATCATCCTAAAAAGGAGGTGAATAAATGACAGAAGCGGTATTAAATAATATGATTCAGACTTCTAATCAGAATTATTTTCCAGAGAAGAAAAATATACCATCTGGTAATTCAAAAAGTTTTTCTGAGACAATGCGCAAAATTAACCAGCGCTCAGAGAAAACGAAAATTGGTTCCAATAGAAGTTCTGAGGATGTCAGAGAGAAAAGTTTCACTCTGGACAAAGAGGAATTCTTTAAAAAATTAAAAGAAGTTCTCAATAAAGATCATAAAGATGTTCCAGCAGAACTGCTTTCAATGCTGCAGAGCGGCGTTTTAAGTAAAGAACAGGAAGCAGTGCTGGGTAAGCTGATGCTCAATTTAAAAAACAACAAGCTAAATATCTCAGATCTCAAATCATTATTAGAAAAAAATCGCACTGACCTATCTGCAGAAAATCAATCTGAAGCAGAAATTGAATTTGAAGTTCTAAATCCTGCAGATTTAGAGAGAGTTTCTCAGCTTTTAGCTAAGGAAGAGCTTCGCTTATCTGAGGTAGAGAGTGCAGAGCTTCTAGGTGAAGTTAACAGGCTGCAGGAATTGCTTGCTGATGGAGCTGCTGATAAGGCAGGAATTGAGTTGGATAAAAAATCAGAAGCTGAAGACCTAAATAAAAGTCTGGCTGATTTAATTTCTACTTTAAAATCAGCTGAACTTGATGAGGCCGCGCTGGCTAAAATTTCAGAACAGGCAGAAGCAAATATGCCTTTATTAAGCCAATTAACTGGTTCAGAAAGTCTTGATTTTTCAGCTTTAGATACTGATTTTAATTCTTCTGCTGCTGATTCATTATTTACAGAACTCAGTGCCCAATTAAAGGAAATGCTTGCAGAGGAAAATTCAAAGACCGCTGTTTCTCAAACTGAAGTTAAACCTGACCTAATTATTTCAGATATTTTTTCTTTAAATTCTGATCCGGGTTTTAATTCAGGGACAAAATTAGAAGCTAATAATCAAAATAGCTTTTTTGATCTTGATAATTCAAATCTGCTTTTTAATTTTGAACAGAATAGTCAGGAGTTGAACGGTGATTTCAGCTCAGAGCAGTTCAGTTTAAGTAAAGATAGTGCTCAGATTGCTGAGAGTGCAGATTTAAGATCTCAGGTAGTTGAGCAGTTTAGAGGGGAGTACTCTCCCGAAACAAAGGAGATGCGACTTCAGCTGAAACCGGAGTCTCTTGGTAAAGTTGATATCAGCCTATCATATGATAATGAGCAGTTAACAGGTAAGATGCTGGTTGAGAGTGAGCTGGTCAGAGCTCAGCTTGAAAACAGCTTAAAAGGATTAAAATCTGATCTGCTTAAACAGGGTATTAATATTGAGCAGTTTAAGATCGAGGTTGCTAAAAAAGCGCCACAGCAGGTTGAAAAACAGAATGGATTTGATCTGGATGATCAAAATTCTGCTTTTAGTGACGGAGAAACCGGCCAGAACCAGGAATATGAACAGCGCCAGTTTTTTCAGGGACAGTATTATGTTCAGCGCAACTCTGGTGGTAGTGGCTTAGACAGTGAAGGTATAATAATGAGACAGCAGGAAATAATAAATAGAGCAGCTTTTTCTAATGATAAAATTAATCTGCTTGCTTAAAGGAGGTAATTAAATGTCTGAAGTTGCTGGTGTAACAGCCGCTCAAAACACTCAATATGAAAAGGAAACACAACGGGAAGGTTTGACCGGTAATAATAATCTGGGTCAGGATGCTTTTTTTAAGCTCTTAATCACCCAGCTTCAAAATCAGGATCCACTTAATCCAATGGAAGATCGTCAGTTTATATCGCAGATGGCGGAATTTTCTTCTCTGGAAAAAACAGAAAAACTCTACTCGCTGCTGGAAAAAAAATTAAGTTCAAATCAGGTAATTGATAATAGTAATTTGATTGGTAAAGAAATTACAGCAGATGTGGAAGGAATTGAATTATCCGGTATTGTTAGTGCAGTAAAATCTTCCAGTGATAAAATTTTAGCAGTACTGAAGAATGGATCGGAAATTGAAATTAATAATATAACTCAGGTAAAAAATGTCAAAGCTTAAATTAAAAAGAGGTGTTAATGATGGATAACAGATTACAGATAAATCAACCTATACAGCCTCTGCGGAAAACACAGCAGCAGAATAAAGCTGTCCAAAAAAATAAAAAGACTGATTCTCCTTCGTTTAAGGATATACTGGGAGAAAAAATGAATGGGATGGGTAAACTTTCCTTTTCCAAACATGCACAGAAGAGAATTAACTCTCGCTCTATTCCAGTTTCTAAAGTTGAGATAGATAAGCTGAATAGTGGGGTGGAAAAAGCTCGAAATAAAGGAGCCCGTGATTCTTTAGTGATGGTAAATAAGGTGGCTTATATTGTGAGTGTGGAAAACAACACAGTTGTGACAGCTGTAGATGAGGAAAGCATGGAAGATAATGTGTTTACTAATATTGACAGCGCTGTGTTTATGAAATAGGAATTATAAAAACGAAGCAGATAAAAAGGAAAAATTAGCATAGATTAATTGATTTATTTTAAGCTAAAAAAAATAATAATTAGCTTAAAATCGGATATGAGCTGGACCTTTTTCAGGAAGCTCTGTTCTGCTGTCGATAACAGTGGGACTCCGATAAATACTGAAGGAGGAAAAATTATATGTTGAGATCGATGTATGCCGGTGTGTCAGGATTAAATGCACATCAGCAGATGATGGATGTTACAGGAAATAATATTGCCAATGTAAATACAGTCGGCTTTAAAAGCAGTCGGGTTACTTTTAAAGAGATGTTAAGTCAGACAATTCAGGGGGCTTCTGCACCCCAGGGTAATCGAGCTGGTACTAATCCTCAGCAGGTTGGACTTGGTGTTGGAATTGGAAGTATTGATACTGATATGTCTTCTGGTAACCTGCAGTCAACTGGAAAAACTTCTGATGTTGCAATTCAGGGAGATGGATTTTTTGTCCTGAGAGATGGAAGTAATCAGGTTTATTCTCGAGCGGGAAATTTAAACTTCGATGCACAGGGAAGGTTATATTCTTCCAGTACCGGAATGTTAGTTCAGGGTTGGATGGCAGATGCCAATGGTGATTATGGTGATTTTAATGCTCAGAATATCGGCGATGTAACCTTAAAGCAGGAGATAAATGCCCAAGAAACTGATAAGGTTAGTTTTGGTAAAAATCTTGATGCCTCGATAGAAAACAAACTGCAAATCATTGAGCAGAGTTTAGGAAACGATTTTGCTTTAACTATTGAAGAAACTTCTAGTTTTAATGTCTGGGATGTTAAAATAAGTAATGGAACTACCTCTTCACCAACCAAGCAAATCACTTTAAATCCTGATGGGACTATAAAAACTAATGCCTCAATTAATATTAATACAGATGGTAATGCCGGGGATGAAACTTATACTTTTGATGATACAAATGGTTTAGTTATCAATGAAACTAGCACAGGTACAAATCAGGTTGGCAATCTAGAATATGCTCAAAATGCTCAGCGGAAATTATCTGTAGATGTTTTTGACAGTCAGGGTGCAAAACATACTGTCCAGATGCAGCTGGAAAAAATAGCTAATAATGAATGGCAAATTGGTAACTTATCTGTTGATGGTATTCAAACTACTTCTTTAAATTATGATAAGAGCCATGTTATTGAATTTGATTCTGAGGGGAATGTTAAAAATGGTGGTAATCTTGATTTATCATTCACACCTGCCGGAACTGCTGAGTCACAGACTGTAGCACTTAATTTCAGTGATATGACTCAATTTGCTGGTGATATGACAGCCAACTTTACAAATGTTAATGGATATAAAGCTGGTGCTTTAGAATCCTTCTCTTTTACAGAGACAGGGGATGTAGTTGGTTCTTACAGTAATGGATTGACTCAGACTCTGGCTAAATTAGGTTTAGCTAATTTCTCTAATCCTTCTGGTCTGCTGAGGCAGGAGGGGGTTTTCCAGACTACAAGTAACTCTGGAGACCCAGAATTGGGACCTGCTGCTCAGGGTGGTTTTGGTTCTTTAGCTCCGGCAACACTTGAAATGTCTAATGCCAACCTTTCTCAGGAGTTTACAAATATGATTACAGCTCAGAGAGGTTTTCAGGCTAATTCAAAGTTGATTACAACTTCAGATGAAATGCTGCAGACATTAGTGAACCTAAAAAGATAATTTGAATTAAACTATCAGGCTGAAATCTAATCAAGATTTCAGCCTGATAGATAATAATGATTTAATAAGGAAGTGTATGATGATTAAATTGACCAGGACTAGCGGCAAAGAATTTGTATTAAATGCTGAGTTAATATTAGAAATACAGGAAACACCAGATACTGTAATTACTCTAACTAATGGCAAGAAACTGCTTGTCATAGATTCAGCAGATGATATAATTAAAAAAGTAGTAAATTACCGTCAGAAAATAATGGCTGGAATTTCTAGAACAGGGGAGAGATCTTAAATGGATTTAGCGACAATAGTTGGTTTAGTAGCAGGAGCAATAATATTTTCACTGGTAGCTGTACTGGGTGGTAATGTAGTTATCTTTGTTAGTGTGCAGTCTGCCCTGGTAGTTCTCGGTGGTACCCTGGCCGGTGTAATGATCAGTTATACTTTTCAAGATTTAAAGAACATACCCAATCTTTTAAGGGTTTCCTTTCAGGATGACAAAATGGAATCCGAACATGTTATCGAAAACTTAGTTAATTTTGCAGAAAAAGCGAGAAGAGAAGGCCTTTTGGCCTTAGAAGATGACGCAGCAGAAATGGATGACGAATTTTTACAGAAAGGAATTCAGCTGGTAGTTGATGGTACAGATCCCGAATTGGTAAGAAATATTCTGGAAACAAAACTTACTTTTTTACAGGAGAGACATGCAAAAGGTAGAGGTATTTTTGCTACAATGGGTCAGCTGGCACCTGCTTTTGGGATGATTGGTACTTTGATTGGTCTGGTGCAGATGTTAAGTCAGCTTGATGATCCTAATCAACTTGGGTCTGGTATGGCTGTAGCTTTGATCACCACTCTTTATGGTGCATTACTTGCTAACTGGATTTTTATTCCCCTGGCTAAAAATTTAGAAACTCAGAGTAACCATGAGATTCATGTAAAAGAAGTTATTATCGAAGGTATTCTTTCCATACAAGCTGGAGAAAATCCACGGATTGTTAAAGAAAAACTGCATGCTTTCCTCTCAGAAGGTGAAAAAGAAGAAGTTGAAGCCAGAATAAATGAAACAGGAGAGGTGGGTGCTGCAGAAAATGCCTCGTAATAATAACAACAACAATAATAATGATAATGAACCTGGTTCTCCTGCCTGGATGACAACCTTTGGCGATATGATGACTCTACTTTTGGTATTTTTTGTTCTTCTTTATTCTTTTTCTACCATGGATGTAGAAAAATTTAAGGGATTTATTTCTGCCCTGCAGAGTCAATTAGGAGTCTTAGAAGGTGGCCAGACAATAACTTCCAACCCAAATATTGATGCCGGAACTTTAGGAGAAGATTATGCACAGGCTCCCCAGAATATTCAGCAGATAATGAGGGAATTAGATAATTATATAGAAAGTAATAATTTAGGAGATCGAGTTAATGTCGAAAATAAGCGAAAAGGACTTGTAATCAGCTTAACTGGGGAGATACTTTATGAGCTGGGAAGAGCCAGAATTAGGGAACAGGGAAGAGAAGTACTGGCTATGATCTCTGATATTTTAAAAGATATACCAAATGATATTATGATTGAAGGACATACTGATAATCTACCGATTAGAACAGATGAATTTCCATCTAACTGGGAATTATCTACGGCAAGAGCAGTTAATGTGATAAAATTTTTGATAGAAGAAAGAGGTTTTGATCCAGCCAGGCTTTCAGCTGCAGGTTATTCTGAATATAGACCGGTAGCAGAAAATACTTCACCGGAAGGAAGAGCAGAAAATAGAAGGGTTGAAGTGGTTATCTTAAATTCTCAGTATACTGTTAATAATGGAGTTGAGGTTGAAAATAATAATCAGGCTAATCTTCAAAATTCGGCAGCTGAGACAGAAATAAATGATAGATCAGCTAAGGATCAAAATGACAGCACTGAGGAAGGAGGAAATATAGATGGCTGAGGAAGGACAGATGAACTTTAAAATGCTGGCCTTAATTATAGTTTTAGTAATTATTATAACAGGGGTGGCAAGTTTTACTTTTTTCACTTATTTTTCAGTGTCCAGCGATGAAGATAACAAAGATGAAATTCAAAGTGTAGAAGATATTCGCCCCACATATAATGCCGGTAGTTATACAGTAAATATTTCTAATAACAATCAGATTAATTTTGTGCGGGCGACTTTAGTATTTGAGCTCGAAAATGCTGAACTTAAAAAAGAACTTGAAAAACGTAAACCTCAGATTAGAGACAGGGTAATCTCTACCTTAAGAGCTCAAAATAAAGAAATATTAGAAGAGCCTGGTTCAGATACAATCAAAGGAATTATTAAAGAGAAAATTAATGGGCTATTAATTTCAGGTAAGATTACAAATGTCTGGTTTACAGAACTGGTTGTACAGTAGGGAGGATAAAAGATGGCTGATGTATTAAATCAAAATGAAATAGATTCTCTGCTCTCTGCAATTAGTGATGGTAGTCTTGATGTAGAGGAAGCTAAAGAACAATCCGAAGAAAAAGAGGTCAAAGACTACGATTTTCGCCGACCTGATAAGCTTTCTAAAGAGCAGATGCGGACACTACAGATGATTCACGAAAATCTATCCAGATTATTTACAACAACCCTATCTACTAAACTTCGCAGTATGGTTAACTTTGAAGTAGCATCAATTGAACAGCTTTCTTATTCTGAGTTTATTCACTCTTTACCCGAACCTACAATTATTGGAATAAATAACCTGGAACCTCTTGATGGTCAATTTATTTTTGAGATTAATCCTGAAATTGGTTTTGCAATTATTGATAGACTCTTTGGAGGGTTTGGTAATCCAATCGATGAGGTGCGGTCATTTACAGACATTGAGCAGGTAGTAATAAAAAGGGTTATGAACTGGCTTCTAGAAGGCTTTGGTGAAGCCTGGGAAAACATTTCAAGTTTAAAACCAAAACTGCTTGAACTGGAATCAAACCCACAGTTTACCCAGATTGTTCCGGACAGTGATATGACAATTATTGTTACACTTTCAGCAAGAATTGGCGGTAGTGAGGGTTTAATGAACATCTGCCTGCCTTATATCATGCTGGAGCCGATAGTAAGTAATTTGAATGCTCAGTACTGGTTTTCGAGCACCAGAGAAAAACAGACTCCAGAACATATAGCAAAACTTCGTAAGCGTTTAAATGAAGCCCTGGTTGAAGTTGACGCTGTCTTAGGTAGTACTGAAATTACTGTAGAGGATTTTCTCTATCTACAGCCTGGAGATGTAATTCGTCTCGACAAAAAAGTTGAGGAAAATGCCGAGCTAAAAATTGGCAGCAGACGAAAATATGAGGCAGTTGTTGGTAATAAAAACAATCATAAAGCAATACAGATAATAGGTGTAGCCGAAAACTTGTTAGAGGAGAGTGAAGACGATGACGAATGATGGTAATTTTTTATCACAGGATGAAATAGATGCTTTAATGAATGATCAGGAAGATGAGGAATCTGCAGCAGCTGGCTCAGATGATTTTAACTTAAATTCAGAGGAAATTGATGTTATTGGAGAAGTAAATAATATTGCGATGGGCTCCTCTGCTACAGCTCTCTCAACACTGCTGGATGAGAAAGTTGATATTACAACTCCGGAAGTTGATGTTAAAACTTTTCAGCAGCTGATTGAAGAATATGATCGGCCCTGTGTTTTAGTAAAAGTTGAATATGTTGAAGGGATAGAGGGTTTAAGCCTGCTGGTTATTGATACCGAAGATGCTGCAGTTATTGCGGATCTAATGATGGGTGGAGATGGTCTGGAGGGTATGGACCAGGAGATGTTAAACGAGATATCGCTCAGTGCAGTTGGAGAAGCAATGAATCAGATGATGGGAGCTGCTTCTACAGCAATGTCAAATATTTTGGATGAACTGGTTAATATATCTCCTCCAACAGCAGAATTTATAGATCTGGATGATGTTATTGAAGAGGGAAGAGACTGGTTTGATCCGAACGAAAAAATTGTTGTCACTTCTTTTAAGCTGAAGGTTGGAGATGTAATTGATAGCAGTTTTAAACAGATTTCTTCTTATAATTTTGTTAAGGATCTGGCTGATTCTCTGCTCCATGGTAATACAGGTTTGATGGATAATACTATTGATGAAGAAGAAATTGAAGAAGAAGTAAAAGAAGAAGTTGATACTTCAGTTAAAGAAGAATATCAGGAAACAGCAGGTTCTCAGAGCTCTCAGGGACAAAAAAACAAATCAGCTTCTCAGACTAATACTGGTGAAGCCGGGCGGTCTTCACAGCAGAGAAGAGAACCGCAAAATAGAAATATTGAAAGAGAAGAAAAAGTTGATGTTCAGTCAGCACAATTTCCCGAATTTAGTCAGTCATCTACACAGCCCTTACCAAATAATATGGAATTAATTAAAGATGTACCGCTGGAAGTTACAGTAAGGCTGGGTAAAACAGTTATGAAAATTAGAGATATTCTTGATCTTGGGGATGGCTCTATAATTGAGCTTGACAAGCTTGCTGGAGAACCAGTAGATCTTTTGGTTAACGGAAAGCTGGTCGCAAAGGGAGAAGTTGTTGTTATTGATGAAAACTTTGGCTTTAGAGTTAAAGACATAATTAGTCCCGCTGAACGACTATCAAAGATATAGGCTGGTGATATAATGAATTATCTCTGGGAAACCTTTAAGATTACTTTTTACCTTGTTTTAGTAATTGGCTTTATTTTAGCAATTTATTATCTTTTGAAAAACAGATTTAATTTAACCAATTCCAGGCAGATGGAAATAATTGATACAATGCGGTTGGCCAATGGAGAGACAATTTATCTGGTTAAGGTTTTTAACGAAATTGTAATGCTTGGTGGTAGTAAAGAAGAATTAAATTATTTGCGAAGCTGGCCGATCGATCAGTTAGATTTCGATTTTAATGATTTGAGAAAAGAAAAAGGGAAAAAAGGAGATTTTAAAGATAAGCTAAAAAGTATTCTGGCTAAAGATAAAAGTTCTAACAGCAGTGATCAGGATGTTTAAAAGATTATTTTTAATTGCTCTGGTAATATTATTGTTATTTAATTTCAGTTTTTCTGTTTCAGCTCAGGATTTTAATATTCCAAATATTTCTTTTCAAATTGGAGATGAGGGAGCTGAAAATCAGGGGGATGATTTAGTTTTATCACTTCAAATTTTACTCCTGCTGACAGTTTTATCTCTTGCTCCGGCAATCATAATACTTTTTACATCTTTTACCAGAATCATAATTGTTTTTTCAATATTAAAGAGGGCACTTGCTTTAAATAATATGCCGCCCAACCAGGTTTTAATTGGAATTGCAATATTTTTAACTATATTTATTATGTCTCCTGTCTGGCAGGGGGTAAATCAGAATGCTCTTCAGCCCTATCTTGCTGATGAAATAAGTCTGGAAGAAGCTTATCAGAATACTATTTCTCCAGTTAGAGAATTTATGTTTAATCAGGTTGATGAACGTTCACTGGCACTATTCACTAACATTGCGGAGATTGAGCGACCGGAGACCAGGGAAGACCTTCCAACATTTGTTTTAATTCCCGCTTTTTTAGTTAATGAGATTAAAATAGCCT
>QBLP01000100.1 GCA_003070825.1 Halanaerobium sp.
CCACTATTGATTGCTTCGGTTTTTAGTCTGGCGGTAATAATTGAAAAAGCGATTTTCTTTTACAGAAATAATGATAATAACTTTAGATTAATCAAAAGAATTGAGATTTTAGTTGAAGAAGGTGACATTTTAAGTGCTTTAAATGAATTAAAAGGTAAAAAAAGTACTAATGCAAAACTGCTTTCAACAGCCTTAGCTCATAATAGTGAAGATCCTTCGCGTTTAAGAGAGGTACTGCAGGCTGTAGGAGAAGATGAAATCAAAAAAATGGAGAGACATCTTCCCATCCTTGATGTTGTTGCTATGATTTCCCCACTGCTTGGTCTTTTAGGAACCGTTATGGGAATTATTAGTAGTTTTAATATCCTGGGAACTGCTGCAGGTGCTGCCAACCCTGCTCAGATAAGTTCTGGTATTGCAGCTGCACTGATCAGTACAGCTTTGGGATTGATTATTGCTATTCCAACTGCTATATTTTATTCATATTTTGCCCATAAAGTGGAAAGAAGGGCTCATCAGATGAACTTAAGCATGGTAGAAATTGTAGATGTTGTAGCTAATAATAGAGGTGACAGTGATGTTCAAAACTACTCTTAAGAAAAAAAGCTCAATCAATATAATTCCGATGATTGATGTTATCTTTTTTCTTTTAGTATTTTTTATGCTTTTTACTACATTTAGGACTACTCCTGAGGGGATTGATATGCAGCTTCCTAAGGCGGTTACTGCAACAGAACAAACTTCAGAAAATTTTATTGTCCAAATTGATTCAGATGGAAATTATTATTACGGAGATCAATCTTTAGCTTTAAACCAAATAATATCTGAAGCTGAAGTTGCTAATCAGGAAAATGCTAATTTAACAATTGTAATTAGTGCTGATAGAAATACGCGTTATGAAAATGTTATTTCCCTAATGGACGGGATGCGTAATGTGGGTATTACAAGGCTGGCACTAGCTGCAGATAAAGAAGGTAGTTAATGGGATGGTGAATTTATGCCTAATAGCAATGACGATCGAAAATTACTGTTGTATATAAGTATTTCAATAATCTTTCATTTTCTAGTTCTTTATTTTCTTCCAATTGGTTTTCTGCACGGAAGTGCTCAAAGTGAGAATGAATTAGATGATTATGGCTATGTGCAGATGGTTGATTATCAGCCCGCTCCCTTAGATGAGGAAAATGCTGAAGAAGAAGCTGAATTAACTGAAGAACCAGCCGAGGAAGAAAAGGAAAAAATTGTAGCGGAAGAACCTGAGCCGGAACCAGTTGAAGAAGAAGTTGAACCGGAACCTCAACCAGAACCAGAGCCAGAATTAGAAGAGGTAGAAGAATTAGAGCCTCAGCAGGAACCAGAAGCTGAACCTGAGATTGAGGCTGAAGATGAACAGCAGCCAGAACCTGAGGTAGAGAAAGAAACTGTTTCTGAACCGGAACCTGTGGAAGAAGAACCGAAACCAGATCCTAAACTGGAGCCCGAGTCTCAACCTGAACCTGAGCCAGTTGAGAAGGTGGTCGAGCCTGAACCAGAACCCGAAGAAAGTTCTGAACAGGAAGAAGACCTTATGGCCAGTGAAGAAAGTGAAAGTGAACTGGAAGTTCCTCAGGAGGAAACTGAGGTTCAATCCGAGCAGACAGAAGATGCAGAAGAAATACCCGAAGAAGATAGCCAGACTGATCAAACAGAGGCTGAAGAAGAAAGTCAGCTCGATCAAGAAACAGCAGAAAATATTCCAGATGAGGATAGTACAGAAGATAATGTTGAGCAGGAGGCTGAAGAAGTTAATCCACCACCTCCACCAACCTCAGGTGATTTAATTGGTCTAATTGAACCGCCAACTTTCCCTAAAGATTTAGTGGGAAGTCGTTCTGAAGGTACAGTTAGATTGATGGTTGAACTTTCACCTGGTGGTAATGTTAATAATATTGAAGTACTGGAATCTTCCGGATATGATTCTATGGACAGAGTTGCTCAGCTAACTTTAGAACACGGCTGGGAATTTAAAGAATATCAAAGACCTTATAGAATTCCTGTTTCAGTAAGGTATTATATTGATGAATCTGATAACAGTCAGGTAGAAGTTGATATCGGTCAGGTTGAATTTATTTCTGGAGGTGAGTGATAATTAATGAAAAAATATAGATATATAATTTCAGTGTCACTAATACTGCTGTTAGTATTCTCTTTTCAGGCAGCAGCACAGAATAATTTTTTTCAAAATGAAGATGAGCACAATAATCTTCGCTTTGGTAATGAGTATATAGTGATTGTAGTTAATCAAAATCAAAACTCACAGGGGAGATTTGCAGTAGAAACAACTGGTGGAGCCCCTGCGAGAGAAAATGACGATAATAAGCCTTTAATTTATGGTCGACCAAATCCCTGGACTTCTTATACATCACTTTGGATTAATGATCAAAAATATGTTTTTGGTGGTTCGACAGAGAGAAGAGCAGGAGATGGTGCTAGATACGGTGAAGTTGTCCAAAAACCGACGGTTGAAGATAATAAAATTGTAACTAAGACTCGTTTTGATAATATTGTAGTTGAACAGATTCTTTCAATCGTTAAAAGTTCAACTACCGGTCTGGCAGATAGCGCTCAAATTCAATATAGAGTTACAAATGAAGGTCAGCAGGAAGAAAAAGTTGGTTTGAGAATAATGCTTGACACCATGCTGGGGGAGAATGATGGTGCCCCTTTTAGACTTGGTGAAGATACTATATCAACTGATAAGTTATATTATGACAAGCAGCTTGATGATTTTTGGCAGGCTTTTGACAGTGTTTCCAATCCTCAGGTAACTTCTCAGGGTTCATTTATTGGGCCTGATGTAAGTACACCAGATAGAGTATATTTTTCTGACTGGGGTAGTCTGGCAGATGGTGTCTGGGATTTTGATTTTAATCCAGGGCAGGACTTTATGCGTAAGGGAGAATATGAAATTGACAGTGCTATGGCAATGTACTGGGTGCCTGAGATATTAGAACCCGGTCAAACTAAGACCTATATTACTAAATATGGTCTTGGTGGAATTACCATTGTTCCTGGCATTTTATCTCTTGGTGTAACCTCACCAGCGGAAGTAACCTTAGATAATAATAATCAGACTTTTCCAGTGGTAGCATATTTAGAAAATACTTCTGAAATTAATGCTCGTAATGTCTCGATTCAAATTGATCTTCCTGATGGCTTTAATGCCGAACAGGTCAGTAGAGATCTCGGTGATATGGAGCCTGGAGATATTTCTCAAATAACCTGGAATGTAGAAGCTGAAGATAAAAATAATCTTCCGGAATCTATGACATATCGTGTTATAGTAGATGCTGATAATACAGATTCAAATGAAGTCGAAAGAAAAGTTGAATTTTTAGGACCTCCCCAGTTGGATGCTAATATAACTCTGATGGAGGACGTAGAATCTGTTGATGGAAGGCTAGAGCCAAATCCATTTAGAATACAGGCTGAAATTAATAATTCAGGGGAAAGTTCTCTTTATGGAGTTGTAGCAGAATTAATTCTGCCTCCTGGTTTAGTTACAGCCAGCAGTGAAATAAGCAAGAAGAATGTTGGAATTTTAAGGAATAATGAAAAGATTAATATTAACTGGGCAATAAAGGCTTTAAGAGTTGATGGAACTCTTCCCTTTGCTCTAAAGGTCAGTGGTCTAAATAATTATCAAAAGACAATAGTTGAAGAAATCAATTTACCTGCATTAAAACCACTTATTTTACTCAGAGAAACCAGAGGACAGCGTGATGAGGATTATTTTGCAGTTGATATAGTTGCCGCAAATATTTCTGAAGCTGAAAATATAGCCTTTGATCTTAATTACGATCCTAAAAAGCTGTTATTAACTCATATTTCTCGTGGTGATTTCTTTGTGCGAGACAATAATTTACTGCCCTTTAACAGGCCTGATAGATCAGAAAAAGGAAAAGTTATATTTGATCAGGAGTTTCCTTTTAATAAAGCAAATGGTGTTATTGCAACAGTCCATTTTCAATTAAAGGAAGACGAACCTGGAAATATAAGTATAAGTAATTTTGAGGCTGTAAATGGACCTGGTGATTCATTTGAGATTGAAATCAGAAATAATTTAGAGGAGGAAAATTAAATGTTAAAATATAAAAGTGTATTTTCAATTACTTTACTGTTAATCTTGATTTTTACCGGGGGGGCTTTTGCCCAGCAGTTTGATGATGTTCCCCGTGATCACTGGGCTTATGACAGTGTCCAGTTCCTTGCAGAAAGAGGATATTTGAGCCTCTATTCTGGTGAAGATTTTAATGGAGAAGAGGCACTAACAAGGTATGAAATGGCAGAAATAATTGCTAATGTATTAGAAAATACTGTTGGAGGTACAGCTTCTCGTAATCTTTCTGAAGAAGATGTTGATGTAATTAGGGAACTTTCCCTAGAATTTAGAGATGAACTGGTTATTATAGCCCAGAAGCAGAAAGAATTTGAAGAAAGATTAAAAAATGCTGAAGACACTAATCAGATTCAGGATGAAGATATATCCAATATTAATGTTAGGGTATCTGAACTGCAGGAAGAAGTACAGGAGATTGCTGATCATATAACTAGACTGGCTGAATTAGAAGAAAATGTCAGTGGTCTGGATAATCGGATCACCACTCTGGAAGAAGAATTAAAAACTATTAAAGAAGAGGGAGTTTCCGGCCAGAGGCTGCAGGAACTGGAGGATAATCAGAGTGTTAACATGACAAGAATTGAAGAACTTGAAGCTAGAATTTCAGAATTAGAAGCAGAAAAAGAAGCTGCCAATGAAGAATTAGAAGAAGAAAGAGGCTCATTTAATACTGGTTATATCCTGGGAGCTCTAGCACTACTGGCTTTAATTCTTTAAGTTAAAGTATTACTGCTTTAAATATTATATTTGCAGCAGTTAATGTTATTTAAAAGTCGGTAACTATATTATATAAGGAGAATAGTATATGAAGAAGCTTCATTTTAAACAAATAATAGTCACACTGGCTTTGATTTTACTATTTAATTCAGTGTTTTTACCGTATTTAACGCCAGTATCAGAGCTTAAAGCTGCTTCAATAGAAAAAGAAGATATTTATACAGGGCTGGGGCTGATGTTTTTACTGGTTGTACTTTCTGGTAGCAGTAATAATCAAGAAACAAAAACCAGAAATGATTTTTACAACTATAAAAATTTTAGTGAAGCAGAAATAGAAATTTTGGCCAGTATAATTAATGCAGAAGCTCGAGGGGAAAGCTATCAGGGTAAGGTGGCAGTAGGGGCTGTTATAATTAACAGGGTTTATCACCCTTCCTTCCCAAATTCTATTAAAAAAGTTGTGTATCAATCAGGCCAGTTTACCCCGGTAGAAAATGGAATGATAAATTTATCACCTGACGATGAATCCTTCAGAGCTGCCTATGATGCTGTGAGCGGTCTGGACCCCAGTCAGGGAAGTTTATATTTCTATAACCCTGCTAAATCCAAAAATCCAGAATTCTTTGCTAAGAGAGAAGAAGTTGTAACTATCGGTAACCATGTATTTTTAAAATAAGAGCAAAAGAACCTCAGTCATAATGACTGAGGTTCTTTTTTTAAAGTTTTATTTTATTTTTATTTATTCTACCTCTATAATTTTTTCCACAGCTGAAATTTTTTCGAAATCAAGTTCTTTTGTCACCTGATACATATTTCCACCGGGAGATGTCTCTGGAATATCAGCTGCATTAATTTCGTTAATTTCACCATTTTTAGCGGCAATTAAAATTTTATCATCCTTAGCTGCCCTAACAGCACCTGCCAGTTTATATTTGCTGTTGGAAAAAATTCTTATTCCTTTACCATTTCGTTTCTGAGCTCTAAAACTATTTAGGCTTATTTTATTGGCTCTGCCATCTTCACTAATTGAAATCAGATACTCATCCTCTTTAAAGGTATTAAAGTAGATTACATAGTCATTAGCAGTTAGATTAATGGCTCTGCTGCCGAGTGTATTGCGGCCTGTGGTTGAGAATGTATCTCCACTAAATCTGATTAGATAGCCATTTTTGCTGACCACAATTAGATCCTCTTCGGCATCAGTTTTTACAGCATTAATTAGGCTGTCATCATCCAGTTTAATCGCCCTAATATGGCTGTAATTGGTGCGGTAATCTTCAACCTCACTTCTTTTAACCAGTCCGGAGCGGGTAACAAAAGTGTAGTACTGATTTCCTGTCTGATTCTGGTTTTTATCCAGGATATTTAGAGAGATAATGCTTTCCTGCATCGGAATCTGAAGATACTTACTTAAATTATCTCCAGTAGCCAGGCCGTGGTGTTCTTCAATATCATGGACCTGTAAATTATAAACTTCCCCCTGGTCACTAAAGAAGAGAAGCTGATCTAAAGAAGAACCTTCAACTGTTTGCACCAGATAGTCATTTTTGGCTGCTCTTAAGTTTTTGAATTCTTCATTCCGCTTGATAATTCCCCGGTAGGAAAGCGAGAGAACAGCATTTTTTTCTTTAATCAGGTCATCTTTAGTGATTTCTGCTTTGCTGTCGTCAGCAATTATTTCTGTTCGACGCTGATCATTAAAGCGTTTTTTAATTTCTTTGAGCTCTTCTCGAAGAACATTATTTAACTCTTCTTTAT
>QBLP01000495.1 GCA_003070825.1 Halanaerobium sp.
AATCATTGAATCGTCTTTAAAAATATTATAAAATGTATTTAAATTTGATAAGACATTTTTCGCTAATTTAGTCTCTTCAAAATTTTCATTACCAATACCATCTTCCTGCTTATATTTATCTATAAATTCTTCCTATATAGCCCCCTAACAGAATTGGAGAAAAAGTTTGAAAGTGATATACTCTAATTACAAGGGGGAAACACCAATGGCAAACAGAAAATATTCCGATGAAACTAAAGAACAAATTGTAAAAGAATGTCGCGAAATTGGCAACACAGCTCTTGTAGCAAGACGACATAATATTTCTAAACATACTGTTTACAGCTGGGTTAAAAAAGCTAAAGAAACTGGATCAGTTAGGTCTCTTCCTAAAGATGAAAAAAAGAAAATGAAAGAAATTGAAAATAGACTTAAAAAAATGAGCGGTGAAAATGATAAGCTCAAAAAAATTGTTGCAGAAAAAGAATTAGAACTAGCGATATTAAGGGAGTTACGAGATGAAGTAAACCCCATATAGCCCTCAAAGTTCAGATTGCATCAAAGTGGATAAATAAAGGATATAAAACCTCTATTGTTTTAGACTTTGTTGGGCTTAATTCTTCCACTTATTACAGTAATATAAATAGAGAAGCTGAGAGTGAAAGCACTAACAGCAGCAATTCCAATAATCCTAAAGGAAGACCTATACCAGGCTATTCCTTAACTGAATCAGGTGAAAAAATATCTGATGAACAGATTAAAGAATGGCTCCTGGAACTGGTAGCAGGTGATGGCTTTCCTTATGGTTACAGAAAGCTTACCGTCTGTTTAAAAGAAGACTATAGATTGAAAATCAACAAGAAAAAAGTATATAGGTTATGCAAAGAATTAGACATATTAAGGCCGCAAAGAAAAATCAAAAAGATTCGCCCTAAAAAGATTGCCAAACAGGAAGAAATCACAGAACCAAATCAGCTCTGGCAGATGGACTTAAAATATGGTTATATAGATGGAACAGATCAATTCTTCTTCCAAATGTCAGTAATTGATGTCTTTGATAAAACAGTTATTGATTATCACCTGGGATTAAGCTGTAAAGCTAA
>QBLP01000101.1 GCA_003070825.1 Halanaerobium sp.
TTAGATTTAAATTTATTTTTATTAACTGTCCATTCATGCTCAGGATTGAAAATTAATAGATCAGCTCTAGCTCCCTGTTTTAAACCTTCAGATTCTATCTTTAATATTTCCCCCGGCTTGTAATAATACATTCTGAGCAGCTCATTCCAGTTGATGATTTCTGTTTTAATAAAATTATGATATAAAAGTGAAAGTGCTGTTTCCAGACCGGAAATTCCAAAAGCTGCATAATCAAACTCTCCCAGCTTATCTTCAAAAGTATGGGGAGCATGATCTGTTGCTAGCACATCAATCTCTCCGGCTTTTAAAGCCTCAACCAGCATCTTTTTATCTCTTTCTGAACGCAGTGGAGGGTGAACTTTAGTATCCGGATTGTAATTTTCAACTGCCTTATCAGTCAAAAGCAGGTGGTGAGGGGTTACTTCAAAAGTTACATTAACACCCCTGGCCTTGGCTTCTTTAACCAGATTTAAACTTCCTTCTGTACTTAGATGAGCAATATGGAGGTGAATCCCTGTCATCTCAGCCAGAACTATATCCCGGGCCACCATAATTTCCTCAGCTGCTGCCGGAATTCCTTTCAGCCCAAAAATCGTCGAGTGATACCCCTCGTGCATTACTCCATCCTGTGATAAATTTTCATCTTCACAGTGGTCAATTACTGGCAGGTCAAAGGCAGATGCATATTCCATTGCTCTCCTCATGATTTCCGAATTCATGACCGGATTGCCGTCATCCGAAAGTGCCTTAACTCCAGTTTTAGCAAGGGTTCCAATCTCCGAAAGCACCTCTCCTTTACTGTCCTGGGTGATGCTGCCGATAGGATAAACTCTAACTGCTGCCTGTTCTGATTTAAGTTTTAGATGCTCAACAACAGCCGGGTTATCAGCAATTGGTTTGGTGTTGGGCATTGCCGCTACCGCAGAAAACCCTCCTGCTGCTGCCGCCTCACAGCCAGTTTTTACAGTTTCCTTTTCTTCAAAACCTGGCTCCCTGAGGTGGGTGTGCATATCAATTAAGGCAGGAATAATGATTTTACCTTCAGCGTCTATCACTTCATAACCCTGATTTTTAATTTCTTCCTCTACCGCAAAAATCTTATTGCCCTCAATTAAGATATCATATTTGCCGTCAAGTCCATTTTTAGAGTCATATACTCTTCCATTTTTAATTAAGGTCTTCATTATCTATCTCCCTCCCGGCCAGTAAGTAAAGCAGGGCCATTCTGATTGCTACACCGTTTTTGACCTGTTCGGTGATTACTGACTGTGAGCTGTCTGCAACTGAACTCTCGATTTCTATACCGCGGTTCATTGGACCTGGATGCATAATCATCGCTTTTTTCCCTATCCGCTCCAGCCGCTCTGCATTCATTCCATAAATTTCTCTGTATTCTCTAATCGACGGAAAGAGTCCGCTCTCCTGTCTTTCCATCTGGATTCTTAAAATATTAACCACATCTACATTTTCCAGTGCCTGATCCAGATCAGTATAAACTTTAACGCCCATTTTTTCGATTTCTCTCGGGATTAAAGTCTGGGGTCCAGCTACTGCAACTTCAGCTCCCAGCTTATTTAAGCCCCAGATATTTGAACGGGCAACCCGGCTGTGAGCAATATCTCCTACAATTAAAACTTTCAGTCCTGCAATCTCGCCCAGCTTTTCTTTAATACTGTAGATATCAAGCAGCGCCTGAGTTGGGTGAGCATGAGCACCATCACCGGCATTTAAGACACTGGCTGAAATATTCTCTGCCAGAAATTTAGCTGCTCCAGGAGCACTGTGTCTGATTACTACCACATCAGCTCCCATGACCTCCATTGTCTTTGCTGTATCAAGCAGACTTTCACCTTTAGCAATACTGCTTGAAGATTTAGAGATGCTCATCACATCTGCACTCAACCTTTTTGCTGCCAGATTAAAAGAAAACTTGGTTCTGGTTGAAGGTTCATAAAAAAGATTGATCACAGTTTTTCCGCGCAGAGTCGGCACTTTTTTAACTGTTCTGGTCAAAATATCTTTCATAGCTACTGCTGTATCGAGAATTTCATTAATCTCTTCTTTGGAGACATCATAAAGACCCAAAAAATCTTTTCTTTTTAAACTCATCTACTTACCTCCTGCCGCTTAATTTAGTTTGCTTCATATCTCAGTTCTGACTTAACTTCCAGTTCTTGATCAAGTTCTTCTGCTTCTTCTTTTTCAATTTCAGGTAAGATAAGGTTCATTACTATTCCAACTATTGCTGCCAGTCCCATACCGCCAAATTCGAGGCCGGCAAAGCTTAAGGTAAGATTGGAGATTCCAACAACCAGGGTCACTGAGACAATAACTAAGTTTCTATTTTTAGATAAATCTACATTGTTTTCAACTAAGGTTCTGAGTCCGATTGAAGCTATCATCCCAAAAAGCAGGAATACAATTCCACCCATTACCGCTGTTGGGATGGTTCTAATTAGAACTCCAACTTTCTGAACAAAGGAGGTTAAAATTACTATTACTGCAGTCAGCTGAATAATCATTGGATTGTATACTTTGGTCAGCGCGAGGACTCCAACATTTTCTCCATAAGTTGTATTTGGTGGTCCACCAAAAAGTCCTGCTGCCAGAGTTGCTACCCCGTCTCCTAAGAGTGTTCTGTGCAGTCCGGGTTCATTGACAAAATCCTTTTTTACAGTTGAGCCGATTGCTACAACATCACCTAAGTGTTCGACCATTGTTACCAGGGCGATTGGAGCTATCAGCGATATCGCTTTTAAGTTACCTTCAACTGCCGGCAGCGCAAACTCTGGAAAAGCAAACCAGGAGGCTTCCATTACCGGAGTGAAATCTACCAGACCTGAAAAGGCTGCAAATGCATAACCACCGATGATTCCGAGTAAAATTGGTATTACCTTAACAATTCCTTTGGCAAAGACACTAACTCCGACCGCGATTGCCAGAGTTACAGCTGCAACTAAAAGGTGTTCTGAAGCCATGTCCTTGGCAGTTGGCGCCAGACCAAGTCCGATTGTAATAATTACTGGTCCGACTACTACCGGGGGCAATAATTTGCGGAAAAAGCCTGTACCCAGCATTCTAATTACTGCTGACATTGCAATATAAACTAGACCGGCTGTAATGATTCCGAGCATTGCTCCATCTCTACCAAACTGCTCCTGGGCTGCAATTATTGGTGCGATAAAGGCAAATGAAGAACCTAAGTAAGCGGGAACTTTACCCTTTGTAATCAGGTGAAAAATCAGAGTTCCAAGACCTGAGGTGAAAAGCGCAACCGCCGGATTTAATCCTGTCAGTGCGGGCACTAACACTGTAGATCCAAACATGGCAAACATGTGCTGAAGTGCCAGTATAAATAGTCGGTGTTTTGTAATTCCATCTTCTTCTAATTGATTTAAATTTTCTTTACTCTGTTCTAAAATTTTCATTTTATACCTCCTGGGTGTTATAAAATTATTGAAAAACTTTTTTAATAAAATTTTTAAAAACTTTTGTCCAATTCCCTCTTTGACTTAACCTGCTTTGACAAAAAACTTAAAACATAAAAAAACTCCCTACCAGTTTAAGCCTGATAAGGAGTTGAAATCTTTTAGTAGCTGCTGGACTGAGCTGGCTGTTTTTATTCTGCCTTTTAACCCAGACACAGTAATAGCATCTATTCCTTACCGGCCTCTCTGGACCAATTTAAAGGATACAATATTAAATTATTTTTATTCTAACTTTTTTCCAGCAGTAAAACTGCATCTTTTTCATCAATTTCTTTAAAGTTGACATCTACAACTTCCTCTTTAGAAGTTGGCAGGTTTTTACCAACAAAATCTGCTCTAATTGGCAGTTCGCGGTGACCTCGATCAATCATAATTGCCAGCTGAATCTGTAAAGGACGTCCCAAATCTATCAAAGCATCCAGTGCTGCTCTTACAGTTCTACCAGTGTATAATACATCATCAACGAGCACAACCTTTTTGCCTGTGATATCAAAAGGTATTTCTGTCCGATGTACAATTGGCTGCTGGGCAACAGTTGAGAGATCATCACGGTAAAGAGTAATATCTAAAATTCCTGTTGGTAATTTAATCCCTTCAATTTCCTCAATCTTAGCTGCCAGTCTTTCGGCAAGTGGTACACCTCTGGTTCTAATTCCAATTAAAACTAAATCTTCAGTTCCTTTATTCTTTTCTAAAATCTCATGGGCAATTCTAGTAATAGCTCGTCCCATGGCTGCTGAATCGATCAGTTCTTTTTTAATCTTCATTTCTGTATTATCCAAAAAAATTACCTCCTTTGTGGGGAGAATATTTTCTAGCGACAAAAAAAATAACCTTCTCACGGCATAGTAAGAAGGTTGCTAAAATTTATATTTTCCCTTACTAGCCTCTCTGGACTAATTTAAAGAATCATTATCTTATTTGAATTAATCTTATCAGAGGGTACTGTCTAAGTCAAGAAATTTTTCAACTAATTTATAATGATCGGAGCTAAAACTCAATTTAACTCCGACCATTTATCATTTTATTCTTGTTTTTTGATTCTATAATTCACCTCAGACATTAATCCCTCTCTAATTTTTACTATTACTGGATTTTTGCTTATTACTTCAGCTCCAGCTGGCAGAGAATCTTTATCTAGTTTTAAGACCAGAGTCTGCATCGGCTGAATATTATCTTCAGCTTTTATTTCAAAATGGAATCTACCGAATTTATCTGTTTCTACAATTTGACCGGTGGTGGATATAATCCTGATTCCAGCCAGTCCTTTTTCAGCTTCAGTCTGCATTCTATCTTCATTTTGATCAAGATATACTTTTCCTATTACAGTAGATGTATTAAAGAGTGGATCTTCAATGACTAATACTTCTGCTTCTGCTGTATTAGAAATCATCTGATCTTCAAACATCGCATAAGCTTGATTTAAATAACTATTGTAACTGTCAACTCCACTTCCAACTACTAAGCTATATCTGACTTCGAAACTGCTTTCAGCAGCAATTTCTAATCCTTCCCAATTGATAGTTCTACTTCCAACAGGATTGACACTGCTTTTCTGGCCATCAGCTGAAATCATAACTGCTGAATCTTTTACATATTTAAATCCAGCTGGCAACTTATCATAGAGAGTAAATTCTTCTACATCAAATTCGCTCTCATTTATTATTTCCAGCTTATAACTGACAAAGTCTCCAATTACAACTTTTTCTTCAGCAGCTGTTTTATTTACTATTAAATCAGGTGGACTTAACTGCAGCCCATGTCGGACTGGATTAAATTCAAATTCATTTAATTCAGCTTTTACCTGATTAATTGTTTCATTTCCCATTTCCGCATCTTCTGCAACAGTTACTGTATAATTTAATTTCATAGTAGATTTAGACTCTAGTTCTTCAATAGTCCATTTCAATTCTCCGCTTGAATAATCTACTTCGGGATCTGCTGAGTCTTGATTGTAGAGCAACTCTTCTGGCAGATTATCTGTTACTATTAATTCATTCATGATTTGATCTGAATTATTTGTAATCGAAATAGTATATTTTACTTCTTCTCCTGGCACTGCATATTCTAGATCACTCTCTTTTTCTATTGTTAAATCATCATTTTCTATTGCCTGCATTTCAATTAATTGATTAATATCTGATTGATTACTTAATTCAATTAAATCAGATTGATAATCATAATATCCATCAGCTTCTGCAGTTAGATAATATGAAACTGGACTAACATCTTGAAAATTATAACTTCCATCCGCTGATTGATAGGGATTATCCTGTTCTGTATTATTAATTTCAGGTAGATTATCTACAATACTGCCGTCTTCTTTTACAAGTGTTATTTCTGCATTTTCAATATTAGACTGATTAGATTTATCTACTACCTGGCCGGAATTAGTAGCTGCTATTACAGGTAAATTATTATTCAGAGAAGTAACTCCAGATTCTGGTTCACTAACTCCTCGTTTAACTTTACCTGATAGAGCAGTAACCGTCCATTTATCAGAACCATTTTGTGCCCGAACTTTAAATAAGTTTTTAGCCCTATTGATCAATGCAGAAGCAAAATTAGCACCTTGTTTTTCTTGCTTTTTTATTTCATAAGTGTATCTTCCATTTTCATTGCTTATTACTGTGTCAACAAGTTCCCCAGCAGGATTATAGATTTTAACTTCTTCATTTGCTATTGGCTGATTACTCTCTTCATAATATATTCTTCCTTCAATAATTCTTGGTGCAAATGTTATTTGACCTTCACCGGAACTGGCAAAAGTTCTTTTAATAATCTGATTTGAGCCACTTTCATCTTCATTATTTACATAAATCTCATAATCTCCATCCTCTTCAATTACAAAACTATAGCGTCCATTGGCATCAGTTCTTGCAGTTTTTAATATTTTACCATCTTGACGCAGTTGAATCTCAGTTCCTGTTCTTGGAAGGCCGGTACTTGCATCGATTATAGTTCCTATTAAAGCTCCCGGTGAAAAGACAATATAAATTCTTTCTCTTACTATTCCAGTATCTTTATTTTCTGCACTAATATCGATTGGAATTTCCATTATCTCATCAGAAGCAATTTTGGGTGCGATAATTTCAAGTTGAG
>QBLP01000496.1 GCA_003070825.1 Halanaerobium sp.
TAATTATACTAATATTTATAATATAACCACCAGGTCCGGGTAAGCCTCTGGTAAATCCTTCGGCTGCCAGAACCGCTCCAGTTTCTCCAGTCCCTAAAGCTCCAGTTAAAAGAACAACTAAAGCTGTAATAGTACCAACAACAATAGTATCAATAAAAACTTCCCAAATTCCCCACATACCTTGACGGGTTGGCTTGTTTCTTGCCTGAGCGTGAACAATAGAAGCTGCTCCTAAACCTGCCTCATTTGAGAAAACTCCTCGAGCTATACCAAAACGAACTGCCATTCTGACAGAAGCACCTGCAAAACCACCAAAAGCTGCAGCTGGATTAAAGGCACTGCTAAATATTGTGGCCATAACAGCTGGTATCTCAGAATAATGAGAAATGATTATCACTGCTCCACCAATAAAATAAAAAGCTGCCATTAAGGGAACTAATTTTTCTGCTACCTTACCTATTCTTTTAATTCCTCCTAGAACAACCAATCCAACTAATAAAGAAACTACTATCCCTGTAATCCAGGTTGGTACTGCAAAACCATCTTCTGCAGCATGAGCTAGAGTATTTGACTGAACCATATTTCCAATACCAAAAGCTGCAATTCCAGCAAAAAATGCATATAAAGAAGCAAGCCACTTCCAATTGCCTCCCATACCATTTTCAATATAATACATTACTCCACCACTATACTCATCTTCTCCAGTTTTTTCTCTAAACTTAACTCCTAGCTGTGCTTCGGCAAATTTTGTTGCCATTCCAACCAGAGCAGAAACCCACATCCAAAAGACTGCTCCCGGGCCACCAAGTGATAAAGCTGTACTAACCCCGGCAATATTTCCAACTCCCAGAGTAGCTGCCATTGCTGAACTGATGGCCTGGAAAGATGATAAAACTCCTTCTTCATTCTCGACATCTCGTTTAAAATAACGGCCAAAACTTTTATCCCAAGATAACTTAAAATGCTTAAACTGTAAAAAATCCAGCCTAATAGTTAGATAAAGACCAGTCCCAACCAGCAAAAATAAAAATGGTGGTCCCCAGACAACTGAGTTTACTGCACTATTTACTGTTAAAAAT
>QBLP01000497.1 GCA_003070825.1 Halanaerobium sp.
ATTAGTGACACAGGAACCAGACCTTCTCAGGATATGAGAAGATTTATGGCTGAGGCTGAAGTTGGGGATGAGCAGTTAGGAGAGGATCCAAGTGTCAACCGTCTCTGCCGAATGGCAGCTGAAATGCTGGGCAAAGATGAGGCGATTTATTTACCCTCTGGTTTAATGGCAAATCAAATTTCATTTGCTGTACATACGAAACAGGGTGATGAAATAATAATGGACCAAACAGCACACCCAATTCATTATGAGAGCGCTGCTCTTGCGGTTATTTCTGGAGTTTCAATTAAGCCTTTACAGGGTGAAGGGGGAATTTTTACTGCCCAGCAGGTGGAGCAGGCGATTAGAGATAATGACTATCACAGTCCACAGACTAAAGTTATTTCGATTGAGCAGACAACTAACTTAGGTGGTGGCCGTATTTGGCCTTTAGAGAGGATTAAAAAAGTTGCCGAGCTGGCTGTAGAAAATGATCTGAGAATGCACATGGATGGTGCAAGAATTTTAAATGCTGCTGTAGAAGCAGATGTGAATCCGGCTGAATATGGACAATATTTTGATTCAATTTGGCTTGATTTAAGTAAAGGACTGGGAGCTCCAGTAGGTTCGGTACTGGCTGGTTCAGCAGAATTTATTGAGCAGGCTAGATTTTGGAAACAGAGATTAGGAGGAGCAATGAGACAGGCTGGAATTATAGCAGCCGGAGGAATTTTCGCTCTTGAACATAATGTCGCACGTTTAAAAGAAGATCACAAACATGCTAAAATGCTTGCAGAAACAATTGCTGATCAAAAAGGTTTAGAAATTAATCCTGATACAGTAGAAACTAACATTGTTCTTTTTTCAGTAGCAGATGGAAAAACAGATCTATTTGCTGATGAGCTTTTAAAGAAGGGGATTAGAGTTAGTAGAATGGAAGGAAAATTAAGAGCAGTGACTCATTTAGATGTAAGTTTAGAAGATATTCGTTATGCAGTTAAGCATATTGAAAAAACAGCTAAAAAGGTTTTT
Organism: Halanaerobium sp.; assembly: GCA_003070825.1. Classification (GTDB taxonomy): domain Bacteria; phylum Bacillota; class Halanaerobiia; order Halanaerobiales; family Halanaerobiaceae; genus Halanaerobium. The sequence goes on from QBLP01000497.1 coordinate 1,012, forward strand.
GCTTAAATTAAATTATGAAAAAGGCAGGATTTTAGTTTTTTGTCAAGAATATTTAAATATGACCTGA
>QBLP01000498.1 GCA_003070825.1 Halanaerobium sp.
TCTGTAATTTACAGTATCTGTAGCACCTTCAGTATTAAAGATTAAAACAATTGAATTTTCATCCAACTGCAGCTCATTTTTTAAACTGCGCAGATTTTCCTTTTCCATCAGTAAGGATAGAAGTCCGAGACCAACTGAACCTGATTCCCCGGAAATAATCTGCTTATCATCGGCAATCGGATTGGCCAGAATTCTCATTCCGCGGGAGGAAACATAGTCATTGCAGGAAATGAACATGTGGGCATAATCCCTTAAGATCTCCCAGGCTAAAGGATTGGCTTCTCCGCAGGCCAGCCCGGCCATATCAGTTTTTAGATCCCCTTCAACTTTGTGAGTCTTACCGTCAGAGTGAGCAGCAGAATTGAAAACACAGGCAGCCTCATTTGGCTCAATAATTGTAGTGATTGGATAGTTGTCAAACTGGTTGATATAATAGCCGAGGATAGAGCCGGCCATCGAACCCACTCCTGCCTGCAGAAACATATGAGTCGGCTCCTCAATTCCTTCCAGTTCCAGCTGCAGTTTGATCTCTTCAGCCATTGTGGTATACCCCTGCATAATCCAGGTCGGTATTTTTTCATAACCCTCCCAGGCTGTATCCTGCACCAGATGCCAGTTATTTTCTTCAGCTTTTTTGATTGCATAAGCAACTGTATCATCATAATTTAAGTTGGTAACAATTGCTTTACCACCTACTTCACGAATGGCATCCACCCTTTTTTGCGCAGATCCGTCCGGAAGATAAATAACAGCCTGGTGGCCGAGATGATTTGCAGCCCAGGCAATTCCCTTGCCGTGGTTTCCATCAGTAGCAGTGATAAAAGTGATATCTCCCAGTTCTTCTTTAGCCTCTTTACTCTTAAGCATCTCAAAATTTAAATTTTCAACATCTCTGTCTAATTTTTCAGCCAGTGATTTTGCTATTGCATAGGTACCTCCTAGAACCTTAAAGGAATTGAGGTTAAATCTATATGATTCATCTTTAACATAGATGTTTTTAATCCCCAGATATTCAGCCAGATGTTTTAAACTGGTCAGTGGGGTTGCTCTGTATTCTTTAAAAGAACTGTGAAAT
>QBLP01000499.1 GCA_003070825.1 Halanaerobium sp.
ATCACAGATTGTATCACCTGTACTGGTATTTTTAAGACCAACTAAAGCACCAAGATCACCAGCAAAGATTTCATCTCTTTCTTCACGACGGTTAGCGTGCATCTGTAAGATACGGCCAACTCTTTCGCGAATATCTGCTGTTGCATTATAGACATAAGAACCTGCTGCCAAAGTTCCAGAATAAGATCTAAAGAAAGCTAACTTCCCAACATAAGGATCAGACATAATTTTAAATGCCAGACCGGCGAAAGGAGCGTCATCATCTGCTTCTCTAACTTCAGTTTCTTCTGTTTCTGGATTAAAACCTTCAATTGGTGGTACATCAATTGGAGAAGGTAAATAATCCAAAACTGCATCCAGTAACATCTGCACACCTTTATTTTTAAAGGCAGATCCACATAATACTGGAATTACATTCACATTAAGTACTGCTTGACGAAGTAAATCTTTAATATCATCAGTACTTACTTCACCTTCTAAATATTTCATCATAAATTCGTCGTCTTCTTCAGCCAGAACTTCCATTAAAATTTCTCTGTACTCTTCTGCCTGATCTTTCATATCTTCTGGTATTTCAATTCTATCAAAATCAACACCAAGTTCATCTTCATAAACAATAGCATCCATTTCTACCAAATCAACAACACCATCAAAGCTATCTTCACTTCCAATCGGAAGCTGAATCGGAACTGCATTAGCTCCAAGTCTATCTTTCATCATATCTACAGCTCTGAAAAAATCGGCTCCTGTTCTATCCATTTTGTTAACAAATGCAATTCTAGGAACTCCATATTTATCAGCCTGTCTCCATACAGTTTCAGATTGTGGTTCAACACCACCAACAGAACAGAATAAAGCAATTGCCCCGTCTAAAACTCTTAGGGATCTTTCTACCTCAACTGTAAAGTCCACGTGTCCGGGCGTATCTATAATGTTAATTCGATTTTCACGCCACTGACAGGTAGTAGCAGCAGAAGTGATTGTAATTCCTCTTTCCTGTTCCTGCTCCATCCAATCCATAACAGATGCCCCATCATGAGTTTCACCCATTTTATGAACTCGACCTGTATAGTAT
>QBLP01000102.1 GCA_003070825.1 Halanaerobium sp.
TTATTATTATAAAAATAGGTTCTTATATTTTGGTTATTTACACTTGTATTTAAAAGTTCTTTATTATTTTGGACAGAATTTTTAGCTTCTGATTTAATATTCTGCATCTCTAATTCTAATATACTATGCACTTCGTCTTTTAATTGTCTTTCCAAATAAATATAAAGAGTTGAGCTAAAGAAAATTAAAACAAGGAAAAGTATTATCATATACCAGATTGTCAAATTGACTTTTAAAGGAAGTTTTTTATAATTAAATTTTTTAGTCATCCTTAATAACCTTCATTCGATATCCCCGTCCCCTTACGGTCTCTATAAGCTTTACCTGATGCTGATCATCAATTTTCTTTCTTAAAAACCTAATATAAACATCAACAATATTGGTATTATTTCCACTCATATATCCCCATACATGTTCTTCAATTTGAGATCTACTTAAAATATTACCTCTGTTTCTCATCAAATATTCTAAAAGAGCATATTCTTTACTGGTAAGTTCAACTTCTTTATTTGCTCTTTCAGCAGTATAGTTAACAGTATTTAAAACTAAATCTCCATTTTCTAATATATTGCTGTGTTCTTTAACTCCTCTCCTAAAAATTGTTTTTATTCTTGCAATTAGTTCTTCAAATGCAAATGGTTTGGTTAAGTAATCATCAGCTCCCATATTTAATCCTTTAACTTTATCCTCTAAATTATCTCTTGCCGTTAAAATAAGTACAGGTGTGGTGTCTTTCCATTCTCTTAATTCAGATAATACTTCCAGTCCACTTTTTTTAGGTATCATTATATCTAAAATTATTAAATCATATTGATTAACAATTGTTTTGTCAATTGCTTTTTCTCCATCATAGGCAGTGTCCGCTGTAAAGTTTTCTCTTTCCAGTCTTTTCTTTATTATTGCTGCCAAATCCTTTTCATCTTCAACAATAAGAATATTCATCTATAGCACTTCCTCTATGTTAATGATTTTCTATTCAATGAGTATAGCAGTGGATTATTAAAAAATGATTAAAAAAAGCAGCCCCGGTTATTTGGGGCTGCTTTTAAATGAATATACACTAATTATTTAATTCTAATTCTCAGCTAATTACATCTGCACATCTTTGACATATGTCTTCGTGATCTTCAATTTCGCCAACTGTCTCATCATACTTCCAGCAGCGGTCACACTTTTCTCCTCTTGCTTCACTCACTTTTACTAGAACTGAACTCTCTTCACCCTGATGTGCATCTTCTGCAGTCAGCTGCTCGTTTAGTTCAGCCTGAGAAACTATAAATAAATCAGCAAGCTGATCTATTTCAGCCTCTAATAACTGCTGCTGCTCCTCATTAACTCCGTTTAATTCAACCATTGCTTCTAAAGAATTTCCTATTTTCTTTTCAGATCTGGCAATTTCAAGAGCTTTAGAAACATCTTTTCTTAAAGCCAGCAGTTTATCCCATTTATCAATTAATTCCTGGTCATAATAGCTTTCCTTTATTTCCGGCCAGTCAGTTAAAAATACACTTTCCTCAGCTCTCATCTTTTCTGGTAAGAACTGCCATACTTCTTCTGAGGTATGAGGAAGTACAGGTGCTAAAATAACAACCAGACCCATCATTATATCATAAAGGGTGCTCTGAGTAGAGCGTCTGCTTAAGGAATCAGTGCCATCTGTGTACAGACGGTCTTTAGTAATATCCATATAAAGTGAGCTCATCTCAACTGTACAGAAATTATGAACATCATGATAAACTCTATGATATTCATAGTTTTCAAAAGCAGAGGTTACCTTTTTAATCAGATCCTGTAAACGAATCATAATCCAACGGTCTAATTCTCTGCGGTCTTCATATTCAACATAATTTTCGTCACTATCAAAATCACTGATATTACCCAGAATAAAGCGGTAGGTATTTCTAATTCTTCTGTAAGCTTCAGAATTTTGCTTTAAGATATTATCTGATACTTTAATATCATTTTTAAAATCAGAAGAAGCAACCCACAGTCTTAAAATATCAGCACCATACTGATCTATAACTTTATGAGGGGAAACTACATTTCCCTGAGATTTAGACATCTTATTTCCTTTTTTATCTACTGTAAAACCATTGGTAATAACTTCATTATATGGAGCTCTACCTTCGGTTGCCACAGCGGTAAGTAAGGAAGAGTTAAACCAGCCGCGGTACTGATCTGTACCCTCAAGATATACCTGAGCCGGCCAGGATAAATTATCTCTTGTTTCTAAAACAGCTTTATGACTGGAACCTGAATCAAACCAGACATCCATGATGTCTTCTTCCTTAGAGAAGTTCTGAGCTTCACAGTGAGGACAGCTGTATCCCTCAGGCAGTAAATCAACTGCATCCTTTTCATACCAGGCAGCAGAACCTTCTTCTGCAAAAATTGCTTTGACAGAATCTAAAGTATCATCATTGATTATAGCTTCTCCACAGTCTTCACAGTAGAAAATGGGAATAGGCACACCCCATTTTTTCTGACGGGAAATACACCAATCAGAGCGTTCAGAAATCATATTGCTCATTCTTTCTTCACCCCAGGCCGGATACCAATCTACATCCGCAATAGCCTGCAGAGCTTCCTCTTTAATTGCATCAATAGATGCAAACCACTGATCAGTTGCTCTAAAGATTAGATTACCCTTACAGCGCCAGCAGTGAGGATACTGGTGATCTATAAAATCAAGATTCATCAGTAAGTTCTTTTCTTTTAATTTATCAGTTACCATAATATTTGCTTCATCATAATGTTTGCCGGCAAAATCACCAGCTTCTTCTGTAAAATAACCTTTATTATCCATTGGGGCATAGACATCTAAATCATATTCCTGACCAACTACAAAGTCATCATGACCGTGACCGGGAGCAGTATGCACACAGCCTGAACCCTGTTCTAAAGTAACATGGTCTCCCAGAATCAGCAGTGATTCGCGGTCAACTATTGGATGTTGAGCTCTTTTATTTTCCAGCTCTTTACCGCTGAATTCTTCACTAATAATTTGATATTCATCAATTCCAGATTGAGACATTACTGAATCTACAAGCTCTTTAGCCATTACCAGTTTTTCTCCCTCAGCTTCAACAACAACATAAGGATAATCTGGATGGAAGGCAATTGCCATATTTGATGGAATAGTCCAGGGAGTAGTAGTCCAAATAACTATATAGCTGTCTTCACTGCTCAGCTTAACCCCACCGACTTCTACTTCATCAATCATTGGAAATTTAACAAAAATAGAGGGGGCTCTATCTTCACCATATTCAACCTCAGCTTCAGCCAGAGCTGTCTCACAGTGTGGACACCAGTGCACTGGTTTTTTACCGCGGTAGAAAAGATCTTTTTTTGCCATTTCACCAAAGACTTCTATCTGTTTTACCTCATATTCTTTATTCAGGGTTAGATATGGATTATCCCATTCACCCCAGACACCGAGACGCTTAAACTGTTCCCGCTGACGGTCAACATATTTTAGCGCATAATTGGTGCATTTTTCTCTTAACTCAGAGATAGAAAGTTCTGCCCGCTCTTCATCACTCATCTCACTTGTAACCTGATGCTCAATCGGCAGACCATGGGTATCCCAGCCGGGAACATAGGGAGAATAATAACCTCTTAAAGTTGCAAATCTGGTTACAAAATCCTTTAAAATTTTATTTAAAGCATGACCAATATGGATATCTCCATTTGCATATGGAGGGCCATCATGCAGAATAAAAGATTCGTTACCCTCTCTGTTTTCTACTGCTTTCTCATAAACTTTATTTTCACGCCACAATTCCTGAAAATCAACTTCTCTTTCACTCAGATTAGCCCGCATTGGGAAATCTGTATTTGGTAAATTAATAGTTTCTTTATAACCCATCTACTTATATAACCTCCTGTAAAAATATATTAAAAATAAAAAAAGCCTCCTGTCCTGTAAGGGACGAGAGACCGCGGTACCACCCTAATTAAAACTAGTAAGCCACTAAATTAAAACAGCTTTAAATAACTAATTTTATCTCAGTAATCCTTAACGCAGAAATACGGGTATACTACTCCATTCATATACCGATTCCAGGGTGATTTTCTCAATTTTTTTGTTTCCCGGCTTCCACCATTTCCGGTTCGCTGTAAACTATTAAAAATTGATACTATCCCTTTCACAATCATTTTATTCATATGACATTTTTCTCAATTATAAACTATCAATTCTAATAAGTCAAGTTCAAATTGTGGCTTCTTAAGTTAAAATTAAACTCAATTTGGTAAAAATCTAAAGATTTTCTTCAAAATCAGTATTATTTTCTTCCATTCCTTCTACTTCAAAATCAGAATCATCAAAATCTCCTCTTAAAGATTCTTCAGCTTCCTCATTCAGCATCTCCAGATGACTTTCAAGTAGGGTTTGGAAGCGAATTTTAAAGAAATTTCGCTGTTCTCTGAGCTGTTCAAGCTTTCTTTTTTCAGAAGCTACCTGATCACGTGCATTATCTTTAATCTTTTCCGCCTTCATTCGTGCTTCTTTAATAATCATTCGGGCTTCATTATCAGCCTGCTCAACTCTTTCGGAAATAGTACCCTGCATTGAATCAAGTGTATTCTGAAGTTTATCTTCCATATCTTCATAATTCTCTATTTTTTCTCTGAGATCCCTATTTTCTTCCTGAAGATTATTCAGATCTTTAAGCAGCCTTTCATAGGCAACCCCCACGTCATCCAAAAATTCATCGACTTGAGTAGTGTTGTAACCAAATGTCGACTTTTTAAATTCTTTATTATATATATCGAGTGGATTTAATTTCAAAATATCCCTCCTTATTTAAATCAAGTTAATCTTTTTAAAGTTAATTTAATTCTTCCTTTATTTGAAATACCTCTATTTTCCTCAACTTTTACTCTACCCCTGCCCCGAACAGAAATTAAATCTCCAATCTCAACTTCTGCTGCCGGATCTGTTTCTATTTTCCAGTTCAATTTAACTTTTTGACTTTCGATATCCCTTGACATCTTACTGCGAGAATCTCCAAAACCAGAACTGGCTACTGAATCCAGCCGCATCGAAGCAACTGTAGTTAAAATTTCTTTTTCATGCTGTACAGGTTGAACAATTTCTGATTCATCAATTTCTTTGACTTCTACAGGTACCTGGTGCACCTTATCAAGTTTCAGCTCAATAATATCTTCAATTTCAGCTGCAGTAATAATCTGGGCAAAATCTGAATGAACAAGAATATCACCAATCATTTTTCGTTTGAGACCTAAACCCATTAAAGCTCCCAGAAAATCTCTGTGCGTCAATTTTTGAAAAGCAAAATTACCATCAAGCTGATAGATTTTTATCTGCTTTTCTACTAAATCTGGAAAAAGATACTCTGGAAAAATAACCAGCCTTTTTCTTTCAGCTCCAGGATAGCCTCCCTCTTTTTTGCAATTAATTTCAGCAATCTGTTCAATCAAAGGTACTGCAATTTCAATCTGATAGGGATTGAGAAAATCTGTTGCTTGAGTTTTATGATATTTTAAAACCTGTTCACACTTATCTAAAATATGTGATCCTAGCATTCTATCTTCTTCTCTATATAAATGATTTAATAACTTTTCTTCGTCAAACATAAGCCCCCACCTTAAATTACAATATTAATTAAAAAGTTTCTAATTATTGAAAGCGCAAAAAGAGCAATTAACGGTGAAATATCGATACCTAAAATTCCACCTCTGGGCAAAAGGTCTCTAATTGGCCCCAAAATTGGTTCAGTCACATCATAAATAAACTTAATTATTTTTCTCCAGCGCATATCACTAGGATTTGGCCTGACCCAGGAAATAATTACCCGGCCTATGATCAATAAATTTAAAATTTCAAAAATAGCACTAATTGTTCTTGCTAAAATAAACATTATTCTTCCTCCAGATTCTAATATTCTCTTTCTCCAAAAATTGCTGTTCCGACACGAACAATAGTTGCTCCTTCTTCCACAGCAATTTGATAATCATTAGTCATCCCCATTGATAGTTCACTTAAAGGAATTACATCTTTTGAAAGTTGATCAAATAATTTTTTCATCTCCTTAAAATATGAACGGAGTTCTTCTGAATCATCTAAATAAGGCAGAACAGTCATTAATCCTTCAATTTTTAGATAATCAAAATTATTTATTTTCTGCAAAAATTCCTCAGCTTTATCAGGGGTTATTCCAAACTTGTTTTCATCACCTGCAATATTAATTTCTATTAAAACAGGAATTTTTCTTTCATTTTTTTTAGCTCTTTTGTTAACCTCTTTGGCCAGCCGAAAACTATCAATAGATTCAATCATCCTGCAATTTTCCATTCTCATTAGATATTTTACTTTATTTCTCTGTAAATGTCCAATAAAATGCCAGTCAAGATCAATATTTTCTGCTAATAACTTTTCATTTTTTTCTTCAAGCTCCTGCACTCTATTCTCACCAAAAATTTTTACACCGGCTTCAGCTAAAATTTTAATAGCTTTAATATCCTGATTTTTACTTACAGCAAGCAGCTTTATT
>QBLP01000500.1 GCA_003070825.1 Halanaerobium sp.
CACTTAAAAGTGGGTGTTTTTTTTGTGTGATAATTTACTTGCATTTTTTTATAAATATAGTATTATATAATTAAAGGTCAAGATAAGTCAAAGTTAGGAGGGGGAGAATATGTCAAGTTTGTCTGATCAGATTGAAAGATATTTAAGAAGACAAATCTCTAAATATCAGGGCAAGGTAAAGATAAAAAGAAATCAATTAGCTGAAAATTTCGATTGTGCTCCTTCCCAAATTAATTATGTTCTTGATACTCGATTTACAGTAGAAAAAGGCTATATCGTCGAAAGTCAGCGCGGCGGCGGTGGCTTTATTAGAATAATTAGAGTTACTTTAGATTCTGATAAAGAAGTAATTCAGGAAGTTATAAATAAATTAGATAGGGCAATAACCCAGAAAGAAGCACATGGAATAATTAAAAGATTATATGATAATGATTTGATTTCAGAAAGAGAATCTTATTTAATGGAAAGAGCAGTACACCGAAATGTACTGGGGATTTCTCTGCCGGAAAGAGATTATTTGAGAGGGAGAATTTTGAAAAATATGCTTAAAGTCATATTTAAAGTGAAGGAGGATTAGCCAATGCTCTGTGATAGATGTGGTGAAAATGAAGCCTCTGTCTATTTAACAAGGATTATTAATGGACAGAAAGAAGAAATCCATCTTTGTGAAGAATGTGCTAGAAGAAGCAGCAAGTTAAATACAGAGGATAATAATTTAAGTTTTCAGAGCCTGTTATCAGGAATTTTAAATCATAATTTTTCAAATCAGGAATCTTCTTATTTTACAAATAAGAATTCAAAGGAGCTTAAATGTCCAAGCTGCGGCCTAAGTTATCAGGAATTTACACAAGGTGGGCTTTTTGGCTGTCAGAAATGTTTTGAAGTTTTTGAACCCAAACTGGATGAACTTTTTAAAAGGATTCATGGAAACAGCAGGCATAAAGGCAAATATCCACTTTCATTTAAACAGCTAATTGAGGTAGAAAGTGAAATAAATAAATTAAAAAAGGAAATGCAGGTTGCTGTTGAAAAAGAAGATTTTGAAAAAGCTGCAGAAATTAGAGATAAA
>QBLP01000501.1 GCA_003070825.1 Halanaerobium sp.
ATTAGTGATAATAAAATGAGAACACCATTATTTAGTGGTGTAATTGATGGAGTTGGTCCTCGTTATTGTCCTTCAATTGAGGATAAAGTAGTTCGTTTCCCTGATAAAGGCAGACATCAGCTTTTTATTGAACCTGAAGGACTGGGTACTGATGAATATTATGTTTCTGGACTTTCTACCAGTCTTCCCTATGATGTACAGATAGAAATGGCAAGAACCATCCCGGGCTTAGAAAATGTAGAAATTATGAGGCCGGGATATGCAATTGAATATGATTGTGTGGATCCAGAAGAATTGAAACTTGATTTAGAGTTAAAAAAAGTTAAGGGGCTTTATACTGCTGGCCAGATTAATGGCAGCTCAGGCTATGAAGAGGCAGCTGGTCAGGGTTTGATTGCCGGAATTAATGCGGCTTTGAATCTGCAGGGAAAAGATCCTATAATTTTAAAAAGGTCCCAGGCCTATATTGGAGTTTTAATCGATGATTTAGTTACTAAAGGAACACCGGAACCCTATAGAATTATGACTTCTCGGGCGGAATATAGGCTGCTGTTAAGACAGGATAATGCAGATCAAAGATTAACTCCTTTAGGAAGAAAAATTGGCTTGGTTAGTGATCAAAGATATAAGCATTACCAGGAAAAAATGGATGGTGTGAAAAAAGCTTTAACTTATTTACGGGCAGATGAAAATCAGGTAAATCCAACAAAAGAAGTAAGAACCAAATTAGAAGAGTTAGAGAGTGGAAATCTAAGTAAACCAGTTAGCTTAGAAAAGTTACTGCGCCGGCCAGAAATATCCTATACAGATCTTCAATTTTTTGCAGATGATCTTCCAAAAATAAAACCGGATGTCCAGGAACAAATAGAAATTCAGGTTAAGTATAAAGGATATATAGAGCGCCAGGAAGCTCAGGTAGAGCAGTTTAGAAAGATGGAAGAAAAGAAAATTCCTGAAGAACTAGATTATGATCAACTAGATAATCTTCGACTTGAAGCAAGAGAAAAACTTAATAAAATAAAACCACTTTCAATTGGACAAGCTTCCCGTATTTCCGGGGTATCTCC